>JBBSEL010000360.1:0-5107 GCA_038239755.1 Chloroflexia bacterium
ATTCTTCCAACTCCCATCCCCTATCCCCCATCCCCCATCTCCGGCGCGGAGCAGGGCCAGCACGGCGAAGGGCAGGCCCTCGGCGGCGACGAGGTTGAGGTGGCTGAGGAGGTGGTCGGCCATGTAGGGGCTGGAGCCGAAGAGCAGCCCGGCAGCGAAGGGGGGCAATTCGCCCCACGCGCCGCCCGGGAGTGCCCCCGCCCGCGTCAACCGATCCCGCGCCAAGAGATAAGCCCCGAACGCGCTGAGGATCAGCGAGAGGAGGATGGCGGCATCATAAGCAGCCACCGGCCCGGCGAGGACTTGCACCGGCAGGCTGATCAGCCCGTTGAACGGCATCAGCGAGTGGAGATAGAGGTCGGCCCCCTGCGGGTGGAACAGCAGGTTGGTATGGAACGGGTTCGTCCCGTGCAGGAGCGCCGTGGCGAACCACCACAGGTCCCACGTCTCCTGCCAGCCGTCCTTGCCGTCGCCGGGGATCGCCGTGGTCCACTGCTGCACCAGCGGCCAGGTCAGCGCCCCCGCTGCCAGCGCATAGCCGAGCAACACCAGGCCGAACCGGCGGAGCGCGGAGTGCGGAGTGCGGAGTGCGGAGTGCTGATTAGACGACTTCATGCCGCCCTGCCGAGTCTGGTCATATGCATGGCGCTATTATAGGGGAGCGTTCGCGGATCGGCAATGTGGGGACGTGAAACGTGATGCGTAAGTCTGCTCCCTGATCCCTCATACCTCATATCTCGTACCTCATATCTCGTACCTCATATCTCGTACCTCATATCTCGTACCTCGTACCTAGTACCTCGTACCTCCCGTATTGCATCCCCGGCGGGCTTCTGCTATAATCAGTTATGTCTAGTTAACAGAGGAGCTGCCGATGGATTTGCCCCTGGATCAGGTGTTGGAAGGTGACTGCCGGGAGGTGCTGGACCGCCTCCCCGCCAAGAGCGTCGATCTCATTTTTGCCGACCCGCCCTATAACCTGCAACTGGAGGGCGAGTTGTGGCGGCCCAACATGACGCGGGTGCAGGCGGTGGAGGATGAGTGGGACCGCTTCCAGGATTTCGCCGCCTACGACACCTTCACCGAAGAGTGGATGCGCGCCTGCCACCGGGTGCTCAAAGACACCGGCACGCTGTGGGTGATCGGCACCTATCACAACATCTATCGCGTGGGCAAGACGCTGATGGACCTCGGCTACTGGCTGCTGAACGATATTTCGTGGATCAAGTCGAACCCGATGCCGCAGTTTCGCGGGGTGCGCTTCACCAACGCGCATGAAACGCTCTTGTGGGCCAAGAAGCACCGGGCGCAGAAGCATTACACCTTCAACTATCATGCGCTGAAGATGCTGAACGACGACAAGCAGATGCGCAGCGATTGGGAGTTGCCGCTCTGCACTGGCAGCGAACGGCTGAAGCGCGACGGGCACAAGGCCCACCCCACCCAGAAGCCGGAAGCCCTCCTCTACCGGGTGCTGCTGGCGACCTCGTCCCCCGGCGCGGTGGTGCTGGACCCGTTCCTGGGCACGGGAACCACGGCGGTGGTGGCTCGCAAGCTGCGCCGCCACTGGATCGGCATCGAACGCGATCCGCAGTACGCGCAGATGGCCCGCGACCGGATCGCCGCCACGCCGATCCCGCTGTTTGACGACGAAATCTACCACCTACCCAACCGCCGCACCGCCCCCCGCGTCCCCTTCGGCACGCTGATTGAGGCGGGGTTGATCCAACCCGGCCAGCATCTCTGGTACGACCGCCGCCCGGAGTTGGCGGCCATCGTCGCCGCCGACGGGGGATTGATCGGCGAGGGGGTGCGCGGGTCGATCCATTCGGTGGGCGCGGCGCTGGCCGGTTTGCCCTCCTGCAACGGGTGGGATCACTGGTTTTACCACGACACGTCCACCGGGCAACTGACGGTCATTGATACCCTGCGCGAACGGTTCCGCCACCAGTTGCTGCCGGAGTTGATCAACGCGGATTGAGCGGCTGCGCGTGGCTCGTAGTTCGTGGCTCGTGGCTCGTGGCTCGTGGCTCGTGATGTGTGATGCGTGAGTTCGTACTGCGTATTGCGTATTTTGATTCTTACTTCTTAATTCTTACTTTCTGACCCCTGACTCCCATCTGGTATAATGGCGGCATGAGTGAGCCAGTACCAACCCCCAGCCCCCAACCCCCCATCCCACCGCCGCCACCACCGCCTGATCCCAACCTCCACCCCCCGGTCGTCATCGGCGGGGGGATGGCGGGGATTGTGGCGGCGTTGCATTTGGCGGAGCGGGGGCTGCGCCCGGTGGTGCTGGAGGCCGATCCGCGGACGGCGGGCGGGCGGCTGTCGGGGGGCGAGGATGTGACGCTGACGGCGGGGGGGCGCACCTTCGTGTTTCCCGGCGAGCATGGTATCCACGCCATCTGGGGGCAGTACAGCAACGTCAAAGCGCTGTTGCGGCGGACGGGGCTGTTCGAGGGGCTGCTCCCGGCGCACAAGCAGGAATGGATCTACGCCCACAACGGGCGGGTGCAGTACGCCGAACTGGGGTCGGCGGTCATTAAAAGCCACATCCCCGCGCCCCTGCACTACCTGACCATGTTCCTGCGCCCGCGCTTCATCGCCATGCTCGGCCCCCGCGACTACCTCTTCCTGCCAGCGGTGGCGGCGACCATCTTTCTGGCGGTGGGCACCGACCCGATCCAGGAGGGGTTGTCGCTCCAGGGCAAGACGATGGCCGACCTGATGGGCGACTGGTCACCCACCGTGCGGGCCTTTATCGGGGCGCTGGCCCGCAGCGGGTTGTCGGACTACCCGCAAAATGTGCCGCTGTCGGGCTTTATCGCCTTCCTGCGCTTCTACACGCTGATGCGTCGCGACAGCCAGGCGTTCAACTACTTCCCCACCGACCCGGTCAGCTACATGATCGCGCCGTGGGTGGCGCGGATCGCGGCGGCGGGCGGGACCGTGCGGCTGGGGGCCACGGCGCACACGCTGGAGCGCACCCCCGATGGCTGGCGGGTCCACTGGCACCCGACGGGCACCCCCGATGCGCCGGGCGGCAGCGTGGAGGCGGGCCAGGTGGTGCTGGCGCTCGACTCGCCCGCCGCCGAGGCGCTGCTGACGGGCAGCCCCGACACCACCCAGGCAACCGGCATCCTCAAGTGGCCGCTGGGCCTGCCGACCGGGACGATGCGGATGTGGTTTGGCAAAAAGCCCCGGCGCGGGGCCGAGGCCGGGCTGATCGGTGGCGACTTCATCATCGACAACTTCTTCTGGCTCGACCGCATCCAACCGGAGTTCCAGGCGTGGGCAGAGGCGACGGGCGGCAGCGCAGTGGAGGTGCAGATCTATGGCCCGCCCTCGCTCTTGCTGGAAACGCCGATGCCGAAGCTGCTGGAATGGGTGGTGGCCGATGTGGAGAAAGCTTACCCGGAGCTACGGGGCAGCCTGATCCACGGCGTGGCCTGGGCCAATCCCTCGCGCCACACCCTGTTCAGCATCGCCCCGCCGTCGCAGCACCTCGGCACTGTCACCCCCTGGCCGGGTATCTTTGCCTGTGGCGACTGGGTCCGCCACCCCGCCCCGGTCCTCTTCCTCGAACGGGCGACAACGACGGCGCTGGAAGCGGCCAACGCGATCCTGGCCCTGCGCGGCCAGGACCCCTGGCCCATCCTCCCCCCCCTCACCCCCGAACCCCTGGCCCGCCTGATCCAGGGCAGCATCCGCCTCGCCCGCCGCACGATTCGCTCGTTCCAGGGCCTGGGGTGACGTGAGGCGTGAAACGTGAAACGTGAAACGTGACCGCCATTGCGTATTGCGTAGTGCGTAACTCATGTTACGCACTACGGGAATATGGTAGACTACGGGCATGACCGACCACGAACTTCTCGATCTCTATAGTGACTACCTGATTAGCTCGTTCGGGGCCACGACCGGCACGGGCCTCGCGGCGCTGCTCGGCGGCGCGGTCAGTCACGACCGCATCCAACGCTTCCTCGCCGGGCGTGATTTCACCAGCGCCGACCTCTGGCTCCTCGTTAAGCCCCCTGTCCGCGCCATTGAGCAGGACGACGGTGTGCTCATTGTCGATGATAGCATCGCCGAAAAGCCCTACACCGATGAGAACGACATCATCGCCTGGCACTATGACCATGCCCAAGGGCGCGCCGTCAAGGGCATCAACTTCCTCAGTGCGCTCTACCACGCCCCCGGCCCGGCGGTCTCGTTGCCGGTCGGCTTTCGCCTCGTCGCCAAGACCGAGCAGTATGTCGATAAGAAGGACGGCAAGACCAAGCGGCGGTCCCCGGTGAGTAAGAATGAGCACGATCAAGCGCTGATCCGCCAAGCACACACGAACGGCGTGCGCTTCCGCTATGTGCTCAATGATATTTGGTATGCCTCCGCCGAGAACATGATGTTCGTGCGCCACACCATCGCCCACGAGTTTATCATGCCGATCAAGAGCAACCGCAAGGTGGCGTTGAGCGCCGCTGATAAAGAGCAGGGGCGGTATGTCAGTGTGCAGAGCCTACCGCTAGAAGTGGATCACGGGCCGATCGTCTATGTCGAAGCCGTAGACTTTCCGCTGGGGCTGACCAAACAAGTCTTCGTAAACGAAGATGACAGCGTCGGGATCCAATATCTAGTGACCAGCGATTTGCAACTGGATGCCGCGGCAATGACCACGATCTATCGTACACGGTGGACCGTGGAGCCGTATCACAAGTCGTTAAAGCAGAACGCGGCGCTGGAACGCTCGCCGACGCGGACGGTGCGAACGCAGACCAATCATCTGTTTGCGGCACTGTGTGGCTACATCAAGTTGGAACTGTTGAAAACCCGGCATCACCTCAATCACTTTGCCCTCAAGGCCAAGCTCCACTTTCGCGCCTTGCAACTGGCGTTTGCCGAGCTACAGCAACTTCAACCAGTCGCCCTCGCTGCGTAACATGAGTTGCGTAAGTCTGATCCCTCGTCCCTCGTCCCAGGCAGCGCGTAGGGGGGTCGAACCCCTGATTTCCGCCGTGAGAGGGCGGCGTCCTGACCACTAGACCAACGCGCCATGACGATTTTAGATTTTAGATTTTAGATTTTGGATTAATGACTCATGTTACGCAGC
>JBBSEL010000361.1:0-5097 GCA_038239755.1 Chloroflexia bacterium
AGCAACGCGATATGGTAGCGGACCTGGGGGGCGTCGGGGGCATCGGGCCGGGCCTTGAGGTAGTGGCGCAGGTCGGAGAGGGCGGGCACGAAGGCCCCCAGCCGATAGTAGAGCATCCCGCGCAGCCGCAATTCGCCCGCCGCGCTGGGCTGCACCAGCAGCAGATAGTCCACAATACGCAGGGTTTGCAGCAGATCGTTCTGGCCCAGGTAAATGCTCTTCAGGTTGCCCAGCAGCCGGGTCAGGAACTCGCGGGCCGTCACCGGGGCCAGGAACTGGCGCACGAACGGGCAGCCGCTGCCGTGGAGACGATGGAAGAAGAAGGCGCACTCGGTGGGGGTGCGGATCAGCCCGGCGTGGAAGGGGTCGATAAACAGCGCCGCGTCGCTGGTCGCCAGGTCGGCCCCCGGCGGTGCCCAGCCGACCAGGAAATGCCCCGGCAATCCTACCCCGTGGAGCCGCAGCCCCACCCGCCGCGCCACGGCGATATAGACCAGCGCCAGGGTGATTGGGATGCCGGTGCGCCGGGCCAGCACTTCGTTGAGGTAGCTGTTGCGCGGATCATAATAGGCGTCAGCGTTGCCCTGGAAGCCTGCCTCGGTAAAGAGCACCGTGTTCAGCGCGGCGAGCGTGGTCTGGATCACCAGGGGGTCGGTGACATCGGTGATGCCCGCTTCGTCCAACCGTTGGCGCACCGTCCCGGCCAGCGCCTCCAGTTGCCCCTGGCACTGAATCGGGTCCACCGTGGGGTCGGCAGCGCGGGCGATCTGGAGGGCCGCCGCGACCAGATCGATCTCAGGGTCGGGCTGTTGTAGCAGCAGGGCAAACGCGCGCCATCCCGGTGCCGGAGAAGTACTAGCCATTGCCGCGTTCCTTCCAGAGTGCTGAGGCCGGGGGGCTGTGGATGCTGCGTTTTGGTATCCGGGTGCCGCTCCGCCTGCTACGTGCTACGCTCCTCAACTGCTGCCCTTGCTGCCGCTGCCACTGCTCCCTCCGGCTCGCGTTAGTCGGGTACTTCGTGGGTGAATTCGCGCACGATCAGCCCGTTGTGGACATCGCAAATGATCGTGCCCTGGAGCCGCGACAGCCCATTCAAGCGCCGCCGGGTATATTCCACCGCCACCCGCTCCTCGTCGCCAAAGATGCTATGAAAATCAATGTTGTCGCTGCCCCGCAGCCGTTCCTGCCAGGCCACCAGATAGTTCTCGCGGTCGCCAAAGCGTTGTTTACGCCCGCACTCGCGCCAGCGCACATCCACATCCTCGGCCACCCGCGCCGCCGCGCCCTCCCAGTCATGCTGGGCCAGGGCGGTAGCGAACGCTTTGAACGCACCAACCGCCGCCGGTTCAACCGGCCCCGCTGGCGCACGGCGACGAATAATCATGCGTTCATTATACGCAAAGGTTCCACTTCTGACAAAGGGGGACGAGCGGCGAGCGGCGAGCAGCGAGCAGCGAGGGTGGGTGACAAGTGCTGAGTGCTGAGTGACAAGCAATGAGCAATGAGCAATGAGCAATGAGCAGTACAGAAGTACGCATCACGTTTCACTCGCCACTTGCTGCTCGCTGCTCGTCGCCCGCCCACGCAGCCAGGGTGGCATAGGCGGCATCGGCGCTGTCGCGGTCGTGGAGCAAGGCGGCCAGTTGGGCACGGATGGCGGGGTCGGGCGCGGCAGGGCGCAGGGCTTCGGCGGCGGCGGCGGGCACCTGCCAGAGCGGGTCGGTCAACAACATCGCCAGCAAGTCGCGCACCGCCGAGGCCACAGAGAGCGGCCCCATCGCCCGCGCTGCCGGGGCACGATACCAGTAGTCGCGGTGGGTCAGCAGCGGCTGGAGCGTCGCCCAGACGGGCGGGTCGGGCATCGCCGCCGCCAGGATCCCGGCCACGCTTAGCACAATCGTCACCTGGGGATCGGCCAGCAGGGGGCGCAACGCCGTACTCACCGCCGCCTCGCCCGCCTGGGGGGCCAGCGCCGCCACAGCGGCCTGGCGCACGGTCCAGGCGGGGTCGGGCAGCCGCGCCAGGAGGGCAGGACGCAGCCCGGCCTCGCCCGCCTGGGGGGCCAGCGCCGTCACTGCCGCCTCGCGCACCCCCTCGTTAGGATCTTCTAGCGCCTCGACCAGCGCCTCGCGCACCAGGGGGTCGCCGCTCACCGGGGCGAGGGCGGCCACGGCAGCGGCCCGCATCGAGGCACTGCGGTCGGTCAGCAGCGCCCGCAAGACCCCCTGCACCCCCGGATCGGCGGCCTGCGACCCCAACGCGCCGACCGCCGCCGCGCTGATCACCGGATCGGGATGATCGCGCAGGGTGAGTAGTGCCTCGCGCACGTCGGCATCGGCGGGGGCCAGGGCCAGCGCCCCGGCGGCGAGCGCCTGGTTGAACGGATCGGGATCGACCAGCAGCGCCAGCAGCGCCTCGCGGATCGGCGCTTCGTCGGCGAAGGGGGCCAGGATCTCTGCCGCCGCCCGGCGCACGGCGCGGGACGGGTCATCGAGCCGGATTCGCAGCGCCTCGCGTAGGGACGGGTCCCCGGCCAGCGGGGCCAGCGCCGCGACCGCGGCCAGCCGCACCCGTGGCTGGGGGTCGCCCAGTTGGGTCAGCAGCGCGATTTGCACCGGGGTTTCGTGGGCCACCGGGGTCAGCGCCCCGATCAGGGCGCGGCGCACCCGCGATTGGGGATCGCTCAGCCGGGTCAGGAGCGTGTCGCGCACGGTGGGATCGATGCTCAGCCCGCGCAAGCGCCAGAGATTGCGCTCGTCGGCGGACAGTTCCACCAGCCAGAGCAGGATGGTGCGGCGCAACGGCGTTTCCAGCAGGGTGGCTAGCACCGCGCTGGCCGCGTCCAGCAGCGCCGCCACCTGGGTGGTCCGCAACAGGTCGTACACCCGCCGCGCCACCACGGTCGCCGCCGCGCGGTCGCCCAGCGCCCCGGCAGCCAGCGCCTGCCCCTCGCGCAGCAGTGCCCGGTGCAGGTACGGCTCGTAGGGGTCGGGGGTCGGGGGTCGGGGGTTGGTGGGGGCGGGTGGGAGGTTGGTAGACGCAGAAGGCACCGCCCGCAGTGCCCCCACTCCATTGTCGTCGCTCATGATCAATCACTCGTTATTGGCCGCGTACCCGTCGCCACGCGCCACCAGGCACTCCCTGCTCCCTGCTCACTGCTCGCTGCCTCTCGTAAATCACGCACCACGCGCCACGAGCCACGCACCACGCGCCACACCGTCACATCGTCGCGCCCCGGTCGGCCACACTTTCGACAAACCGGCTGACGATATCGGGGAGGCGGTCAAAAGGTTGGCGCAGGAGGATGGTCTGGCTGCGATCCGGGCCAACCGAGACCAGATCGATGCGGACTCCTAGCAATTCGCGCAGGCGGGTGAGATAGCGGCGGGCGTTGACCGGGAGATCGTCCCAGCGGGTGATGCCGCTGGTGTCGCTCTTCCAGCCGGGGAATTCCTCGTACTGCGGTTGGACCATGTCCAGCGTGCTGCCATCGGCGGGCATCGTGCGCAGGACCATATCGTTGATGCCGTAGCCCGTACACACTTTGATCGATTCCATCTGGTCGAGCGCATCGAGGCGGGTGATCGCCAGCGAGGTCAGCCCGTTGATCCGCGCCACATAGCGCCCGGATACGGCATCGAACCAGCCCACCCGCCGGGGTCGCCCGGTCACAGTGCCATACTCCTCGTGCCCCGCGCCGCCCTGGCTACGCAAGAAATCGGCCAGCGGCCCCTCCAGTTCGGTGGGGAAGGGGCCTTCGCCCACACGGGTGCAATAGGCCTTGTAGACGCCGATGGAACCGTCCAGCGCCGTCGGGGGCAGCCCCGCACCCAGGCACAGCCCCGCTGCTGTGGGGTTGCTCGACGTGACATAGGGGTAGGTGCCGAAGTCCAGGTCCAGCAAGGCCCCCTGCGCGCCTTCCAGCAGCACGTTGTGCTTCTCGCTCAGCGCCCGCGCCAGTACCAGGTCGGTGTCGATGATATGCTTGTTCAGCCGGTGCCCGTAGTCTACCAGTTGCAAATAGGTGTTGTGGAGGCTGACCGGATCGGCCCCGTAGAGCTTGGTCAGCAGGCGGTTTTTGTAGCTGAGCACGGCAGACAGCTTGGTCAGCAGCTTCTCCTCGTTCAGCAAATCGCCCATGCGAATCCCGATGCGGGCCACCTTATCAACATACGCCGGGCCGATGCCGCGCAGTGTGGTGCCGACCGCCTGCCCGCCTTGCGCCGCCTTCTCGCGTTCCTCCAGTTCGTCCAGCACCTTGTGGTAGGGCATGATCACATGGGCGCGTTCGCTGATCAGCAGCCGCCCCAGGTCGAACCCGGAGTCGGTGAGCATGGTCATCTCGTCCAGCAGCACGCCGGGGTCCACCACCACGCCGTTGCCGATCACGCATACCGTGCGCGGGTGGAAAAAGCCGGAGGGGATGAGCCGCATCTTGAACGTGCCCGCCGAGTTGACAATGGTGTGCCCAGCGTTGGTGCCGCCGTTGCAGCGCACCACCACGCGGGCTTGCTCGGCCAGCATGTCCACGATCTTGCCTTTGCCCTCATCTCCCCATTGGCACCCCAGGGCTGCAATAACTGACATCCTCGGTGGCTCCTTTCGCGATCCGGTGCGATGCGTGAAACGTGAAACGTGAAACGTGATGCGTGATCTATAGAATAGGGGGGGTGTTGGCGTATTAATACTACGCACTACACAATAATGCTAATGGTCTATAAAGTCAAGACGCACCACGTTTCACGTTTCACAACCCGCCCGTTGAATTGATCACTTGTCCGGTGACCCACATCGCATCATCGGTGACCAGCCAGGCGATCAGGCGGGCGACATCGGCGGGTTGGCCCCAGCGGCCTTGCGGGGCGCGGTCCTGGATGATCGCATGTAACTCTGCATCGGCCCAGCCGGTGTCGGTCGCGCCGGGGTTTACCGTGTTGACCGTGATCCGGCGCGGGATCAGGTGGTCCGACAGGCTCGCCGTCAACTGGTGCAAAGCCCCCTTCGAGGCGATGTAGGCCAGTTCGCTCGGCATCCCCCCCAGGTGCTGGCCGGAGGTGAACAGGATCACCCGCCCACCGGGCCGCGTGTCGTCGTGCT
>JBBSEL010000362.1:0-5096 GCA_038239755.1 Chloroflexia bacterium
CCATCGCACCCTCTGCCGCGCCCGCGCCGACGACGGTGTGCAACTCGTCAATAAAGACGATGATCTCGCCGCCCGCCTCGGTGATCTCTTTCAGCACCGCCTTGAGCCGCTCCTCGAACTCGCCGCGATACTTGGCCCCGGCGACCATGGCCCCCAGGTCCAACGAAATCACCCGGCGGTCCTTCAACCCCTCCGGCACGTCGCCGCGCACAATGCGCTGGGCCAGGCCCTCAACAATGGCCGTTTTACCCACGCCCGGCTCTCCGATCAGCACCGGGTTGTTCTTGGTCCGCCGCGACAGCACCTGGATCACGCGCCGGATCTCCTCGTCGCGCCCTATCACCGGGTCGAGCTTGGAGCGCCGGGCCTGCTCGGTCAGGTCGCGGCCATACTTTTCCAGCGCCTGGTAGGTCGTCTCCGGCGTCTGGCTGGTCACGCGCTGGTTGCCGCGGATGCTGGTCAGCACCTGCAACACCCGGTCGCGGGTGACATTATCGCCCTGGAGCAGTTTGCCGCTGGTGTTGCGGGTGCCTTCCTCGATCAGCGCCAACAAGAGATGTTCGGTGCTGACATAATCGTCCTTGAGGGTCTTGGCCTCCTGCTCGGCGCGATTGGCGACCGCGTTCAGCCGCCCCGACACGCTGGGCTGCTGGGTCGCCCCGGTGATGCGCGGCAACGCCTGGACGGCGGCACGCAACCGCCCGGCGGCCTCGCTTACCGACACATTCAATTTCATAAAAATCTGGGCACCACGCCCCCGTCCTGCTCCAGCAGGGCCAATAACAGGTGTTCCGGTTCGATCTGGCTCTGGTTATACTCGGTCGCCAGCGACTGGGCGGCCAACAGCGCTTCCTGCGCCTTCTCGGTATATCGTTGCAAATTCATGGGGCTTTACCATCCTTCTTCGTTAGGGCGAAAGGCTCCAAACACATAAAATTTCCATAACCCTTCGCGGTGACTATCTCTATTATACATAACCCCCTGTTAGAACCATGCTGGTGCTACGTTAGAAGGGTGTTAGAGCTGGCGGCCTCCCGGCGATCTTCCAGGGCTGATGTATTCTCTCGGGTAGGGGCCGACCCGTGTGTTGGGCCTGGTCGGGGGTCCGACCCGGTCGCGCGCGGACGAATGGCGCATCCAGAGATCGGGGACGCCCCACCAGGCGCACACGTGGGTGCGCCGCTACGCCAACAAAGAAGGCATCAACCCTGGGCGATCCTCTGCGCTTATTGCTTTTCGCGGCGGCAGTGTACTATAATGACTGTTGTAGTTATTGGGCGCAACCTGGGGCCACATTAGGCATTACATAGTTATATCCTTTGGATTTATCGCGATCCGGGCGACGGGCAGCGTTGGCAGCCTGACCGTGGCCGGATCGTCAACTGGTGTTAGGTGAGGCTCCTTGTGCAATATACGGATGAAACGTTGGATGCTCTCCGTCTGGAAGGTGACCCCCTGGCCGACGGGGTGATCGCTGAGCTAGAGGCCACCGATCAACTATCGGCGGTCAACGATGTGCTGCGCCATCTGACCACGAATGATCAGGCGATCCCGCCGGGATTGCCCCCCGCCCTCGAACATTTCCTGATCGCCACCGACAACCCCCCGGCCTGGACCGACTACGCCCGGATCGAGCGGGCGCGGGGCTTTTTCCATAATCACGGGATGCATATCAGCCTGGTCCTCTCCACGGCGGCGATGGTGCAATGCTACGCCGCGCAGCGGGCGGTACGGGTGCTGAGCGCGACCCAGGAGTTGGAATACCCCCAGCACCGCGTGGCCGAAACCGCCCAGTTTTGCCTCCACATGATGGGTGAACACGGGTTCCAGGCGGGGGGGCAGTTTATCCCGGCCACCCAGAAGGTGCGCCTGATCCATGCCGCCGTGCGCTACATGATCGAGCGGGCCGGGCGGGGGACGGGTGAGGTTCCGATCTGTCAGGAAGATTTGTTGGGTGCCCTGCTGGTCTTCACCGATGAAGTGTTGAAGGGGCTGAGCCGCCTGGGAATCACCTATACGGCGCAGGAGGCGGAAGACTATTATTACGTCTGGTGCGTGACCGGGGCGATGCTGGGCATCCGCCCTGACATCATGCCGGAAACCCTGGCCGAAGCCGAAGTCCTCAACCTGCTCCTGAGGGCGCGGCACTTCGGCCCCTCGGACGAGGGGGTGAAGCTGACCCGTTCCCTGCTCGACATGTACGACCGGGTGATTCCGGGCGAACTGTTCGATGGGGTGATCCCGGCACTGATTCGCCAGGCCGCCGGGGATGAAATCGCCGACTGGATGGGAGTGCCGCGCAACCGCTGGGGCTGGGTGGTCCAGCACAGCTCGTTCATCAACACGGTGCTGGAAGAGTTGCAAGATCGCAACAACGCCTTCAACCAGATCTTCGACAAAGCGTGCTGGGCGGTGATCCAGGGCGAGTTCCGCACCCTCAGCAGCGGGCAAGCCGCCGTCTACGAGATCCCCACCGACCTTCGCGCCGCCTGGGGCCTGGCCCCCGCGCCTGACGCCGTGGGCTAGACCCCGGCGCGTTGCGGTTGCCCAACCCATCCAGCCGTGGAAAGGCGACCGCTCGGATTCTAGCCCTGGAAGGGCGGCAGATTATAGCTCACAGCGCGAGGTGGAGCCAGGGTTCGCTTCAATTTCCAGCCCTGGAAGGGCGACAGAAGGTAGCCCACGGTGCCAACCGTGGGAACGGGTTCAATTCAAGAGGTGAAGCCCCGGAGGGGCGACAGAACGTCAGCACGGCGGTATTCTGTCGCCCCTCCGGGGCTTTATAATTGGGGCGTTGCTGCCCACAGCTTACGCTGTGGGCTACCCTCTGTCGCCCTTCCAGGGCTGGCCTGGTCGGCTTTTTGGCCTGGTCAGCGATCCTGTCTCCTGTGGTATAATAGCCGCATGAGTGACGAATCCAGCGAACAGACCCCCACCGACGAGGCGGCCCGCCTCCTGCATCATTTGATCCATTCCGGCGACCTGGCGACCCCCCGCGACCCGCAAGAAGTGCTGCGCCTGCGGGCTTGGGTCGAGGGCGAACGCGAGCGGCTGCGGGCCGCGTGGGAGGCGGCCCCCGCCGAGGACCAATGGGCCGTCTGGGCACCCGCGTTGATCAGCCTGGCGTTGGATACCGACGCGCAGGCGGTGCTGACCGCCGCGATCGGGAGCGGCGATCTGCCGCCGGAGACGCAGGCCGACGCGCTCTTGCAGCGGGCCGCGCTCTACCCGGCGGCGATGGAAGACGCGGCCCGCGCCGATGTCGCCGCCGCTGTGGAAGTGGTGCCGGGCAGCCCGCCGATCCTCTTGCGCGCCGCCGAAACGCTCTACCGGCTGGGCGATTATGCCCGTTCCGCCGAACTGGCCGGGCGCGCGGCGGCGATGAACCCCCGCGATGCCGAGGCGCTGGAACAGCAGATGTGGGCCTTGCTGGAGGGCGGCGACCACGAGCGGGCGGCGGCGGCGCTGGACCGGCTGCTCCAGCTTAACAACCGTGACGTGGCGACGATCACCAAGGTGGCGCGGGTGCGCGACCAGATCGATCAGCACGACGGCGCGCTGGCGGCGCTGGAATGGGGCGAGTCGGTGGCGGGCGACGACCCGGCCCAGTTGACCGAATTGGCCCGCGCCTACGCCGATATTGACGAAGAAAAGCGCAGTGCCCGGCTCTTCACCCGCGCCCTCAAAGCCAAGCCCGACGACCCCGAACTGTTGCGGCTGGCGGCGCTGGCCCGGCACCAGGCGGGCGACACCGATGCCGCGCTGGCCGACCTGGCCCAGGCCATCGAGGCCGACCCGGCCAACCCCGGTGCCCGGTTGGCCCGCGCCCAACTGCGCCTGGACAACGACGACTACACGGGCACGGTCGAAGATACCACGGTGGTCTTGGAGCAAGAGGCCGACAACTTCGAGGCGCTGCGCCTGCGGTCGCGGGCCTATGCCTTGCAGCACATGGGGCCGTCGGCGCTAGCCGATTTCGACCGGATGCTGGCGCTGCACCCCAACTTCTTGCCCGCGATGGTGGGCCGGGCCGCCGCCTTCAGTATGCTGGGCCGCGACGACGAGGCCCGCCGGGCGCTGGACGAGGGGATCACCCGCCTGCCCGATGCCGATCCGCTGCTGACCACCCGCGCCCTGTTCCGCGCCGAACACGGCGACATGGTCGGCGCGATGGCCGACTGGTCGCGCCTGCTGGAACGCAACCCCGACAACAGCATCGCCTGGGCCAATCGCGGCCTGCTGGTGGCCGATACCGGCGACAACCAGGCCGCGCTGGACGACTTCGACCGCGCCCTGGCGCTGGACCCGACCAACCTGTCGGCGCTGCATGGCCGGGTCAACGTGCTCCTGCGGATCAACAACCTGCGCGACGCCTACAGCACGATCCAGCAGGCGTTGCAGTTGGAGCCGGACGATACGCACATGCTCCTGCTCAGCGGGCATATTCTCGTGCGGAACGGCGACTACATCGGGGCGGTGGCCGATTATACCCAGGTGCTGGAACTGGACCCGGATAATGTGGCGGCCATCGTCGGCCTGGGGAACGTGCGGATGCTGAGCGCCGACTATGCCGGGGCGCTGAAGGATTACGAGCGGGCCTACCGGCTCGACGCCACCTCAGCGGCGATCCTCTATAACCTGGCGGCGGCAGAGTCGCGCCTGGGTCGCTGCCCGCAGTCGGTGGAACTGTTGCGCCGCGCCGTCGCCCGCGATGCCACCTTGCTCCCCGAAGCCGCCAAAGATGACGACTTCACCGACTGCCGCGCCACCCCGGCCTTCGCCCGCCTGCTCCGCGAAGGGGCTGGCCCGCCCCCCGTCCCGGCGAAGCCCACGGTCCATGTCGCCAATCCGGCGCGCCCCGCCAAACCTACCCGCCCTCCGCGTGGGCAGCGGCGCTAACTTGCCGGTATCTATTCGGCAGAGCATATTATCAAACCAAACGGCCCCCTCCTGCGAGGGGACCGTTTGTGTGTGGTCGTCTAGCGCCGGGCGGGGGTGGTGCAATTGGGGAAGAAAGCCTGGGCGGCGATCTTGCTCATTTGCCCCCGCGTCGCGTTATTATTCGGGCGGAAGTAGGGCCGGTTGGTGGGGGGCAC
>JBBSEL010000363.1:0-5090 GCA_038239755.1 Chloroflexia bacterium
GCTCACCGCCAGGCTCGGCTCATGCTGCCCGAACACAGTCATGTCGCTGTTAGCCCGCACGTTGGCCCCGAACACCGGAGTCGGCAGGGCCGGGGACCGCGCCGGGGCAGCCGCCTGCGCGCCGCCACTCAGGCCCGCGCCCACCAGGAGCACGCCAAACAACAAGGGGAGAGACAACATCAAGAATCGCCGGATCTGTAGCATCACACGCTCCTTGTGGGGGGCTGAGGGGGGGGATTCGTGGGTTAGCCAGAACAGAATCGCCCGGATGGGCCGTAAGCGAGAACAGGGGCACAGCCGACTGTGCCCCCGTTTATCATCTCAGTATACACAACGCGCATCGCGCTGCGGATCTTACAAGTGCTGAGTGCTGAGTGCTGAGCCACGAGTGCTGAGTGGTGCATCGTCGGTGGTCACGCATCACGTTTCACGAGCTACGAGCCACGAGCCACGAGCCACGAGCCACCGCGCCTCATGTCACCCGCTCAATATACTCCCCGTTTTCCGGGTTGATCGCGATGCGGTCGCCTTGCTTAATGAAGGCGGGGGCCGCCACGGTCGCGCCGTTGTCCAGCGTGACCTGCTTGAGCACGCCCGACACGGTGGAACCTTTCGCCACATCCTCGGCGCTGTCCACCGTCAGCACCACCCGCTTGGGGGCGCGGATGCCCAGCACTTCGCTCTCGTGCATCACCAGTTGGTAGACATCGCCTTCGACCAGGAACTGCGCCGGGGTGCCCAGCACATCGGCGACGACGCTGACCTGATCGTGCGTCTCCTGGTTCATGAAATTGAACTCAGTGCCGTCATTGTAGAGATATTGCATTTCATGGGTGTAGACCGGGTAATCGTCCAGCGACTCGTTCTGCTTGAACGTCACGTCTATCACCCGCCCGCTTCGCAGGTTCTTGAGCGTGGTGCGATAAAACGACCCCCCCTTGCCGGGGTTCACAAACTGTACTTCCGTCATCTGGTGCGGTTGCCCGTTATAAATCACCGTCAGGCCCCGGCGGAAATCCGATGCCGAAATCGTTGCCATCCGTTAATCCTCCTCATCTGTTGCTACTGCGTGGGGGGCGAATAACTCGCGCCCCGGCATCCATAACGTATCATGTATCGACGGCACATCGGCAAAGAGCATGACCAGCCGGTCAACTCCCACCGCAATCCCCCCGGTCGGGGGCATTCCCGCCGCCAATGCGGCCAGAAAATCGTGGTCCACCGGAAACGCCTTCTTGCCCATCGCCGCCCGTTGCGCCCGGTCGGCCTCCAGCCGGGCCGCCTGTTCGGCAGCATCGGTCAGTTCGGAAAAAGCGTTGCCTAATTCCACGCTCGCAATATAAAACTCGAACCGCTCCGCCGTCTGCGGATCGTCGGGCCGGGTGCGCGACAACCCCGCCCAGGCCACCGGGTAATCATACAGGATCGTGGGGTGACCTGCGCCCAGGTGGGGTTCCACCTCGTTGGCGAAGATCTGGCCCAGCATTTCGTCCCAGGTAGTGCCCGGCGGCACCGTATAGCCCTTCGCCAGCGCCACCGCCGCCAGCGCGTCCCAGGTGCCCACCGCGCCCAGGTCCACCCCGGCGTAACGCGCCAGCGCATCGCGCACGGTGATCCGTTCCCACGGCGGCGTTAGATCAACTTCCATGCCCTGATACTGGAGGATCGGCGATTGAGCCGGGTCCTCGTCGGGATCGCGGGTGGCGCGGTAGATCGCCAGCAGCAGATTCTCGCAATCGCGCATGATGTCGGTGTAGTCGGCGTGCGCCCGGTACCACTCCAGCATGGTGAATTCGGGGTTGCGCCGTGGCCCCGTGTCCTCGCCGTTGCGAAACGCCTTGCAGATCTGGTAGATGCGCGGCAGCCCCGCCACCAGCAGCCGCTTCATCGCGTATTCAGGCGAGTTGGTCAGGAACGCCCGGTGCGCCTGCCCCCAGGCATCCACAAACTCGGTCTCAAACACCTCCAGGTACGGCTCCATGCTCGGCACCGGCACCAGCAGCGGGGTCTCCACCTCGTGGAATCCCTGCCCGGCGAAAAACGCCCGGATGGCCTGGATCACCCGCTCGCGCATCAAATAGCGCGCCAGCAGGGCAGGTTGGTCATGGATTTGCTGCCAGGTTGGTTTCATAGACTGGTGAAGTGTGAAACGTGATACGTGATGCGTTGTTCTAACCACTAACCACTAACCACTAACCACTCGTCACGCCTCCCGCCCAATGTCCCGATACGTATGCACCTCGCCCGTATAAGAGGCGATTTGCCAGGTGTCGCCAGTGCGCCCGACGATGTAGTTGGGGCCGAGGGGCACCTTGCCCGCGCCGCCGGGAATGTCCAGCACGTAGGTCGGCAGGCAGAGGCCGGAGATGTGCCCGCGCAGTGCCCGCATCAACTCTAGCCCGCGATCAATCGTCGTGCGGAAGTTGCCCACGCCCAGCGTCATATCACAGTGGTGGAGGTAATACGGCTTGACCCCCGCCTGGTACACCAGCCCCCGATAGAGCGCGGTCAGCGTTGCCACGTCATCATTGATCCCGCGCAAGAGCACGTTCTGGTTCAACACCTGTGCCCCGGCCCGGTGGAGCAGGCGGCAAGCCCGGATCGCTTCGGGGGTCAATTCGCGCGGGTGGTTGAAGTGGGTCACGATCCAGAGCGTCTTGTCGATATCCAGCGCCGCCTGGAGGTCGGGTGTGACCCGCATCGGCAGCGTCACCGGCACGCGAGTGTGGATGCGGATCCCCTCGACATGCGGGATTGCCGCGATCCGCCGCAGGAGGCCGTGCAGCTTGTCGTCGCCCAGCACCAGTGGATCGCCCCCGGTCAGGATGACCTCGTGGATCGCCGGGTGCGACTCGACATAGGCCAGCGCCGGGGCCAAATCGTCGTGCGGCCAGCCCGCCTCGGCCTCGTTCAGCCGCTCCTTACGAAAGCAAAAGCGACAGTACATCGAGCAGAGGTAGGTCGGATAGATCAGCACCCGGTCGGGATAACGATGGGTCAACCGGGGCACCGGCATCCAGCGTTGATCCCCGATCGGGTCGTGGCGCTCTTCCGGAGCCGTCACCAGTTCGCCCGGCGCAGCCAGCGCTTGCAAACGGATCGGGTCGTGCGGATCGTCCCAGTTGATCAGGTGCAAGTAATACGGGGGGATCGCCATCTTATAGGTAGCCAGCACCGCCGCGATCTCTGGCCCGCCCGCCTCTGGCCCCACCTCGCGGCACAAATCCCCCGCTGTACGCACACTGTGGCGCAGCTCATCCTGCCATTGCGACATGCGCTTATTATACCACAGGCGCAAAAGGCGCTCCACCGCCGAGCGTGCGGCAAATCTCCGTGCCCTCCGTGTCTCCGTGGTGAACGTCACAAGCCCTCGACAAAACCGCCAGGATTCGCTATGATCGGCCTATCACGCACGAGGGAGAAGAGCCAATGCCGCGCACCACCAAGCCGATCATCCTGCCGTTGCCCAAGCTGGAGCCGAGCCTCCAGGCGCTCACCGTCGAACAACTCAAATGGTACGGCACCGCCCTGCCCGGCCAGCCCCCCACGCGCAAGGGCGAACTGGTCAGTTGGATCGCCGGGCACCTGGCCCAGGGGCCAGCCCTGCGGAAGCTATGGGAGCAGATCGGCCCGGAGCAGCAGCAGGTGATCGCCGATGTGGTCCATTACCAGGACGGGCACTACCACCCCGAAGTGCTACAAGCCCGCTACCCCCAGGTCGCCGCGCCAGAAGGCCCGCAGGACTATTCGTACTATGCCTTTGGCCGAGGCCGCGAGCGCAAGATGGCCGCACCGTACGATATTATGTTCTTCCACAACTGGGAAACCGGCATCTACATCCCGCCCGACCTGGCCGCCACGCTCCGCGCCCTCACCCCTGCGCCGCCGCCGCCGCAGATCGCCAGCGAGGTCGAGGTGCTGCCGCTCCCGCCCAAACCCAAGCGCAAGGAGCGCTGGGCGATCTACCAGTCCACTGATTTCGGGCATGTGCTGATCCAGACGGGTGAAGCCGAACCGCCCAACGAGGAGGAAGGCGAAAAGCCGCCCGCCCCCACCCTGCTGATCAGCGACACCGAGCGGGCCACGTTCCACGATCTGGCCGCCACCCTCTACCTGATCCAGCAGGGCAAGGGCAGCGTGAGCGCGGCAACCAAGCTGCCGACCCTGCCGACCCTGCGCTTGTTGCGCTCTCGCCTGCTGGTTGGGGATTACCTGACCGACGGGGAGTACGAACGGGCCGAAGATGCGGTCCGCCCCCTGGCGCTGATCGTGCTGGTCCAGGCGGCGAAATGGGCCGCGCCCACCGGGGCCATCGGCAACAAGCTCGAACTGACCAAAGCCGGGCAGGCGGCGCTGGCTGCTCCGCTGGGCGCGGCCCAGGTGCGCGAAGCCTGGGAACGCTGGCTGAAAAGCGATCTGCTGGACGAATTGACCCGCGTCCGCGCCATCAAGGGCCAGCAATCGAAGGATGCGCGGCTGACCAAACCGGCAGAGCGCCGCGAAAAGCTGGCAACACTCCTGCGCGCCCTCCCACCGGGCCGCTGGGTCACGTTCGATGAAGCCCTGCGCTACATGCGCGCCGAACGCCTGTTGCCGCTGATCGAGCGCAACGTCGATCCGGCGCTGCATGTCGGCTCCTATCTGGAGTACGGCGACGCCGGGCTGGGCAGCGGGGCGAAATATTGGGATGTCATTCTTGGCTCGTATATGCGGGTGCTGGTCTGGGAATACGCCGCCTCGCTCGGCCTGGTCGAAATCGCCTACACCGCCCCCGAAGAAGCCGTCCACGACTTCGGCGAACTCTATGGCCTGGACGACGACTATCTCAGCCGCTACGATGGGCTGTGGAGCGTGCGGCTGACCAACCTGGGGGCCTACGCCCTCGGCCTGACAAGCGCGTATGCGCCGCCCGCCGCCGCTACCCCCACCGGCCCGCCCTTGCTGCGGATCCTGCCCAACCTCGATATCGTTGTCACCGACGCGGTGCGGCTGCTTCCCAACGACCGCGCCTTTCTGGAGCGGATCGGCGCAGCGCAAAGCCAGGATGTCTACCGGCTGAACCGCGACCTCTTGCTCGATGCGGCGCAGAA
>JBBSEL010000364.1:0-5074 GCA_038239755.1 Chloroflexia bacterium
CCGGCCCACCCCATCTACATCCGCACCGTCCGCCACATCGGCTATCTACTCCAGGCCGCCGAATAAACTCGGCCCCGCCACGCAACCCAGGCTGGTGTTGGCACAATTCCTGCGATGCAGAGCTTCTTCTACACTACCGTGTTCCCCAAGGAGGTGAAAACGAAGCTGGCCGCAACATCCCCCTTAGCGCCAGCGGAGATCGGCGGGTGTGGCGTTATAGCAGCGGCGACAGCATGTGGGGTGCTGCGCCCGCTCCCACCTATTGCCAAACACCGGAGAGGAACCGCATGAAAACCTATCGTATCTTCAGCAGCCTGCTGCTGATCGTCATGATTGCCAGCCTGCTTGCTGTGGGCGGACGCGCCAATTCTGCCGTCGCGTCGAGCCACCGCGAAGCGCCGATGATTATTGCAGACCCCGAAGCCGACAACACGGATGTGTACACCTTTGTCAGCCCGGACAAGCCCGACACCGTGACGATGATCGCCGACTTCAACCCTTTCGAGAACCCCGGCAACGGGCCGCACTTCTATCGCTTTGGCGACGATGTGCTGTACGAAATTCACGTTGATAATGTTGGTGACGCCCAATCGCACATCACCTACCAGTTCCGCTTCACCACCCAGATCCTCAACCCGAACAGCTCTGACTACAACGCCGGCCCGATCGGGAGCATCGACTCGCCGAACCTGACCTTCAAGCAGTCCTACACTGTGACCCGCCTGGACAATGGGCAGGCCACCACCCTGGGCCAAGACTTGCTCAGCCCTCCCGACCGCGTCGGCCCCAAGTCCACCCCCAACTACGAAGCCCTGTCGAACGCGGGGGTCCACGCCCTCAGCGACGGCAGCCAGGTCTTCGCCGGGCAGGCCGATGATCCCTACTTCCTCGACTTCAGCATCTTCGACATGCTGACCGTGCGCAAGCTGCCCGGCAACCTGGGCGGCGGACGTGATGGCCTGAAGGGCTTCAACGTCCATAGCATCGCGCTGCAAATCCCGATCACCCGCCTGACCGCGAACGGGACCCGGCCCACCGCCGCGACCGACGCGAACGCGGTCATCGGCGTATGGTCCACCACCAGCCGCCAGGCCACCCGCGTGCTGCAAGGCCAGGGCGCGGTCGCGCAGTCGGGCGACTGGGTGCAGATCAGCCGCCTCGGCCAGCCCCTCGTCAACGAAGTAGTGGTGCCGATGGGGTCGCGCGACCTGTTCAACAACTCGAAGCCCGCCGACGATGCCCAGTTCCTGGCGAAGGTGCTGGATCCCGGCCTGCCGGGGGCGCTGAACAAGACCTACGGCATCAAGGTACCGCCCGCGCCCCGCGATGATCTGGTGGCGGTGTTCCTGACCGGCCTCAAGGGGCTGACCATGCCGCCGAACGTCAAGCCGTCGGAAGAGTTGCGCCTGAACATGGCTGTCCCGCCGTCGGCGAACCCTAACAGCCTGGGCGTACTCGGCGGCGATATGGCCGGGTTCCCCAATGGCCGCCGCCTGGCCGATGATATCGCCGATATCAGCTTCAAGGCGATGGCCGGGGCCGCCTACCCGCTCTTCCACCCCGACTACACGCCGGACCCGCTGGCCGCGCAACTGGGCGACGGCGTGGACGCTAATGATGTGGCGTTCCGCCCCGCCTTCCCCTACGTCGGCTTGCCGCACGAAGGAACGATCAACGATCCGTTTAATGAGCCGAGCACCGGGACCAGCACCCAGCAGCCTCCGGCATCCGGCACCACGCCCGGTATGCCCCGCACCGGTAGCAGCGACAGCAACCACCTGGCCGATATCTACGGGGCCGTCCTGGCCGCGCTGGCCGTGCTGGGCGGTGGGATGCTGGCGAGTGGGTGGATCATGCGCCGTCGCACCGCCGCGCAAAACATCCGCAAGTAGCTCGCACGGGCAAGCACACGACGGGCACCAGCTTAGGCTAGTGCCCGTTTTGTTTTGCCAAAAGCGATAGGGATACCTCTGAAAGATAAACCGATACACGACGAGTCAGGAAACTTGACTCATCGCTCATTGCTCATCACTCATTGCTCGTCAAGACCAGTAGCCGGTGCCGGGGCCGTCGGGGGGTTGGAGCACGCCGATATAGGGGAGATTGCGACCCAGGTCCTGGTAGTCCAGGCCGTAGCCGATGACGAAGCGGTCGGGGATCTGGAAGCCGGTATGGGCCAGGGGAATATCGATCAGGCGCACGCTCTGGCGGTCGAGCAGGGTGCAGACCTGGAGGCTGGCCGGGTCACGGGCGCGCAAGAGGCGCAGCAGGTAGCTCTGCGGCAGGCCGGTGTCGATCACGTCCTCCACCAGCAGCACGTCGCACCCGGCGATAGGCTGGGCCAGGTCTTGCAGGAGGCGGACCTGGCCGCTGCCTCGGGTGTGCGGGCCATAGCGGGTAATCGTCATGAAGTCGAGCGACACCGGCAGATCAATGGCCCGGCTCAGGTCGGCGATAAAGTAGGCCACGCCCTTCAGCACCCCGACCAGCACCAGCGGGCGGTCGCGCTCGGCATAGGCGGCGGTGATCGCTGCGCCCAGTTCCCGCACCCGGTTCTGGAGCGTGACGGCATCGATCAGGATCTCGCTGACGGCCCCCGCCGCCCAGGCATCCAGCGGGGCTGTGACCAGCGAGGCGCTGGGGTCCACAGTAGAACGCTCGATCATGCGGCCTGGCCTGTCGGGGCGGGTGGCTCTGCCACCCCACCTAACGCTTCGACCGGGAAGCCCAACCCGGCCACCAGGCGGCTGAAATCGCGCCGGTAGAGCAGCTTGATTTGGATGTCAGGGTGCAGCTCGCGCAGGCGGCGCAACTTGCGGTTCTTGCGCCGCACCAGGCTCTGTTTCATCACGGTCAGCTCGATATACAGGTCATATTCCGGCAGATAAAAATCGGGGCTGAATTGCTGGGTGATGTGCCCATCCTCGGCCCATTGCAAGGGGAAGGTGTCCGGCTCATAGCGCCAGTCGATGCCGTAGAAATCGAGCAGGTGGGCAAACTCAACCTCGGCGCGATGGGCAAAGGTGATGCTGCCCAGCGTCAGCGTGTCCGACGGCGCGAGGGGGGCGAGATCCGGCGTGGGCGGAGCCTGCGCCGCAGCAGCAGGTGCCTCGACAGGGGGGGATGCGGTGGATAGCGGTGGAACAGGGGCGGGATAGGGCTGCGGCATAACTCCTCAGCTAGGGTGCATCAACAATAGTATACATAATGTTATATCCCCGCTCTGTTTATTATAGCAAGCGAGGGGGCAAAGCACAAGTAGCCGTGGGCACCGAAGTGTCGAAACCCGCGCCCTGGCAGCATTCTCTAGCGAACTCAGCCGGAAGGGCCATTTATCCTTGACAAAGCGGCCCAGCCATAGTACATTAACCGGCAAGGGTCCTCATTATTTCTGGCACAATATAAGTAAAGAGACGCATACCTGTGCAGCACACCACCACCACGGACGGTTGTGTCGGCGGCGCTTTGTTCCTGCTGAAGCCCTGCCCGCAACCGCCGCCCCTTTGCTGCGGCGCTCTTCCGGTTCCTGCCGTTGGCAGGAGCCTATATGTCGTGCTGCCGTTCGGGCCAGCGCACGATCCATCCAGGGCACCGTATACGATGCCGCCAGACCGGGCACACGCTGGGTGGCACTCTGCCGCCCGGCGTGAGAGTCGGCGGGCCTCGTGCGGCGGCCCGGCACCGGGCACCCCCAGGAGCAGCGCGTATGGGCCGCGTTGCCTCCCTGCTGATGGCACTCCCATCGGCCAACCAGGCAGTAGCGCACAATAAGCACGCTACGGAGCTACGGAAGTTAAGGAAGGAGCACGATCATGCGCCGGATCTCGCACGCTACACGCCATAGCGCGCTGCTGACGATAACCATTTTGCTGGGCCTGAGTACGCTGGCCCTGGCCTGGCTCAGCACCGCCCCGGCCCCCCTGCCCTCGCGGGCGGCCAACGCACCCCCCCCGGCAGGCCGCCCGGCAGCGCCGCTTGGCTCAACCACCCTCGTGCTCAGCGAGTTCCGCACGCGGGGACCGGTGGGCGCGAATGATGAGTTTATCGAACTGTATAACCTCGCTTCCGTGCCGGTGAATATTTCGGGCTGGCTGATCCGCGCCTCCACTGCTGCGGGGGTCACCACTGCCCGCCTCACTATTTCCGCCGGGGTCACCATCAATCCTGGCTGCCACTATCTGGTAGCGCGGAACGGCGGCTACAGCGGCGCGACGACGCCCGATCAGACCTACGCCGTCTCCATTAACGATAATGGGGGGATTGGCCTGCTGAATGGGGCCACGATCATCGACGCGGTGGGGATGAGCGCCGGATCGGCCTACCTGGAAGGGACCCCCCTCGCCCCGCTGACGCTCAACGTCAACCAGAGCTATGAACGCAAACCCACCGGCGCGTTAGGCAACGGGCAGGACACCGATAACAACGCCGCTGACTTCCTCTATAACAGCGGGACGAGTAACCCGCAGAACCGCGCCAGCGCCTGCATCGCCCTGCCCACCCCGGTAGCGACTATGCCACCGCCGGTGCCCAGCAACACCCCCACCCCGATCCCGACCGCCACCCTGCCGGGGCCACCGCCCACCGCCACCATGCCCCCGCCGGTGCCCAGCGACACGCCGACCGCGATCCCGACCAACACGGCCACGCGCACCTTCACCACAACACCGACTTTCACGCGCACGGCAACGCCGACTAACACCGTGACCCGCACCCCCACCGCGACCTTCAGCGCAACGGCCACCGCGACTGCAACCCCGACGGCCTCGTTCACCACCACCAGCACGCCCACGGTGACCAACACGGCCACCCCCACGCTGACCAACACGCCCAGCGTCACCCCCTCGCCGACGAACACACCGACCCTTACGCCGACAACCACCCCGACACTGACCAACACGCCCAGCGTCACCCCGTCGCCGACCAACACCCCGACCAATACGCCCAGCGTCACCCCGTCGCCGACCAACACCCCGTCCAACACACCCAGCGTCACGCCTACCCCGACCAACACCCCGACCAACACCCCGACCGCAACTCCAACGCCGACCGACTGCCCCACCCCGCCGCCCGCCAG
>JBBSEL010000365.1:0-5071 GCA_038239755.1 Chloroflexia bacterium
TGCGCGGCCCTTTGTGTTGGGTTGCGGGTTGTGTGAGTTAGCTGTTCGCCGGTGCGGGGCAGACGCAGCGTTCGATGGCGATGGCGTAGAGTAGTTCGGGGTACTGGATGAAGCCATAGTTGCCCCGAATATGTACCCAGGCGTTCAGCGCGAGGGCGAAGGCACAGGTGCCGTCCAGGCCGGTCAGCATCACGCCGCCGTCCACGACTTCATGCACCGGGGCGACCGGGATCTGGCCGCCGGGGTAGTCGTTGCCCCAGGCCGGGACTGGGAGCCGGGTTGGGTTGATGCCCTTGACGTATTGCAAGGACCATGCTCCGGCGTGACCATGTGCCTGGCTGGCATCGTACACAAAGTTGAGCGTGGGGGCGGGCGCGCCCTGCGGCCAGGGGACGACCCCGCACTCGTTGACCGCCGGCGTGGTCAGGTGGTAGCTCATCGGCTTGTTGTCCACGGCGACCTTGATGTTCAGGTGGTCGGTAACGACGGGGGGCGGGTCGGGATCGAGGCCGGAGCCGTTGCCGCCGTGGTTCGGGAACTGGCAGGTGGTCAGCTTGACCCCGCTGCTGTTGTAGACTTCCATCCGCAGGTAGTAGGTGCCCTGGTCCGGCTCGAAGGCCGTCGTATCCCAGGTGCCGATGGGGGTGTTGCCGCCGACGAGCAGCGTGCCGCCCGCCATCCACCAGTGCTCGGTATCCTGCACCTCGTACAGCCCCGCCGTCGGCCCACTGGGCTGCGGGCCGAGCAGGTGGTCGTGGAACGCGCCCAGGAACGTGGCCCGCAGCAGCGACAGCGGGGTCTGGATCGCGTGGAAGGCTGCGTCGGGCGGGACCACGCCGGGCGAGACTTCCCTGGCATAGGACAGCTTGTAGAAGAAGTTGGCCTTGTCGGTGCCCGCGTTGAACGTCTTCAGGTCGGCGCTGAAGTTGCCGATGAGGTAGAGCGCCCCGGCAAACGGCGCATTGTTGACCAGCGGGGTCGCCGTGGTGTACATGCCGTCGGCCTGGTTGATCGTCCACACCGGGTCGCCGCCGACCTGCAACAGGCTGGCCTGCTGGTGGCCGGGCAGCGGATCGGTGCAGTTGCCCCGCCCACAGACGATGGCATCGTCGTCCAGGTTGAGGGTGATGTGGGCCGTGGTCACGTTCCAGCGTGTGCTGGTGTAGGGGTCCATGTAGATCACTCGGTCCACGCCGCCGATGGTCTGGGTGACTTTGATGATGATGTCGGGCCGCCCGTCAAACCGCAACCGCCCGTGGCGGATGTGCCAGGGGAACCAGCGGAAACAGCAGCGGAAGTTGCCGTCGCAGTCGGTGAACGTCTCGCAGATCTTGGCCGTGCTGTAGAAGCAGCGGGGGATGAGCACCCACGGCGCGACGCGCGAAGTCAGGGTCAGGTCTTGCAGTTGGGTGGCGAGGTGCGGCGAGACGGTTTTCAGTTCGCCCACGGTCTTCATGCTGCGGGTGCTCGCCATGCCGACAATGTCTTCCATCCCCATCATGTCTTCGCCGGGCGGCAACGGCTGCGGGTTCAGGCTGACCATTTCGCCGGGCCGCATCTTGGCGGCGGGTGGGTCGGGCTGCGGGTTGAAGCCGCGGATCACGCCGGGATTAACTCGGATGTCGCCCGGTGGGTCGGGTTGCGGGTTGAAGCCGCGGATCACGCCGGGGTTGACGAACCGCGAGATCGGGCCGATGGGGTCGGGCGGGAACTTCGGGTTGATCAGGTCGGGGATGCGGATCACCGGGCGGCGGATCAGCACGTCCCACCAGCGGATGATGTAGGGCCACCAGCAGCTTTCGCGGTCCACATCATAGATTTCCACCTTGACGAAGGGGACCGGGCAGCTATCGGTGTGCCCGCCCTCGGTGTGGACCTTGCGCACCGACCCGTCCACGCAGATGCGGATCGGACGCCACGGCCACCAGATGAGCGACGGGATGTAGAGCTGGGGCCGCAAGACGAAGCCGCGCTCCGCCTGCACCCACTCGTTGGCCGCGAAATGCTCGCTGTAGGCGCTTTCGCGGACCTCTTTGGGGTCGGCCCCGGACGGGCCAAGCACGACTTCCACATCAAACGGCTTCTCGGCCCGCACGGGCACGGTGAACCGTCCCTCGCGGTCCACATTACCCACGCCCACGACCTGCCCGTTGGGGCCAAAGGCATAGGCTCGCAACTTGGTATCGCCGGGGACGGTCTCGGTCCCCTCCAGTTCGGCCTGCCCCTGGATCACCATGTTCCCCTGGCCGGTTTGGGCGGTGTAGGCCTCGTTCGGCTGCGCCAGATTCCGGCTCTCGTCGTTGGTCATTTCTTCGTTATGCTCTGCCATTTTCGTAAAACCTCCTAAAACATCTATACCAGATCAGCATTGGGCGCTATCGCCCAGTGGGTCGCCAACGATAGGAGACAAATAAGAGTAAACCCGCTGTCTTGCCTTTACCCCTGTACCGATGTGTTCTTGATCGGTATGGTGACACTATACCAGGAGGCTATCGCCTGGCTGTCGGCATCAGTTGATTAGGTACAGATAGTAGATGTGACATTTTTGCGCGGGATGGGTTCGCCCGGTGGGACGCGAACAGGCACGGCTGTTGTCTACTATCCGCCGGGCGGACAGCGGACCTGCGGGAATGTCTGTGGGCGGCGCGGGGCGCCCGGCTGGCGGGGATCGGGGCGGCAGCAAAAGACCGTCTGCCGGTTATGGGGATCTCGCAAGTTGTTAACGGCTTGCTAATCTCCTCTTAAAACCGGCCCGTTATAGTAGAGTTGTACGAATTATATTCACCATGTAATGAAGTGGCAGGGTGCGTGTTGAGCAAGTTCTCGGTGCCTGGTGCTGCGATAAAGGAGTGAAACCACGATGGATTTGTATTTGGTGCGCCACGGGGTCACCGCCTGGAACCTGGCGGGTCGTTATCAGGGCTGGTCGGATGTGGACCTGACGCCGGTGGGGGTGTGGCAGGCGCGGCAGACCGCCGCCGCCTTCGCCATCTACCGCGCCCAGCGGCACCCGACCTTTCGCGCGATTTATAGCAGCCCCTTGATCCGGGCCTGGCGCACGGCGGGCGTCATCGGGGATTGGCTGGGCCTGCCCCCCAGCGCCGTGCCCGACCTGCGCGAGATGCACGGCGGGGCGGTTGAGGGCTTGACCCAGGCCGAGTGGCAGCCACTCTTCCCACAGATCGGGCCGGGCTGGGACGACGATGCTAACCTGGACTTTGGCTGGCCCGCAGGCGAAACGCGCCGCGCCTTCCAGGCCCGCTGCACCCGCGCCATCAGCACCATTATTGCCCAGCATGACCCCACCGATCATGTGATCGTAGTCGCGCACGGCGGGGTCATCCGCGCCTACCTGACCGGGACGGTGCTAGAGGGTCTGCCCAACGCCTGCGCCCTGGATGTGGGCAATTGCAGTATCACCCACATCCAGTTCGCCCCACCGGAAGAGGGAGCAACCGTCGCAGCGGTGGGGTGCCTGCGGGTGGTGAATCAGATCGACCACCTCCACGAACAGGGCGCGGATGTGGAAGCGTTCGCCCGGCTGGCGATCACTCAACGGGGCTGATCGGGGGTAAAGAAGGGCAGGTGCGGCCAGTGGCTGTGCCTGGAGGTGCCGTTTAGCGCGACGGGGCGGTGCCGGGAGGCACGAACTTGTAGCCCACGCCGTAGATGGTCTGGATCATCTGGGGGTCGGCGGCGTCCTGCTCCAGTTTGGAACGCAGCCAGCGCACATGCACATCGACCGTGCGGGTGCCGCCGACGAAGTCGTAGCCCCAGAGCTGGTCAAGCAGCATCTCGCGGGTGAAGGTCTGGCCGGGGTGCAAGGCGAGAAAGGTCAGCAGGTCGAACTCTTTGGGCTTGAGCGCCACCGGCTGACCGGCGCGCAGGACGACATGCCCGGCCAGGTCGATGGTCAGTTCGCCGCTGTAGATGACCGGGGCGGGGGAATGCGTCCGCCCCGCCGGGCGTGGGTCGCCGCCCGCTCGCTCGCCCACTGCTAATCCGCTGGCGGACGGGGCCACTGCTGGCTCGCCCATCTCGATCCGCCGGAGCAGGGCACGCACCCGCGCCAGCAACTCGCGCAGGCTGAACGGTTTGGTCAGATAGCCATCGGCCCCCAGATCCAGCCCTTGCACCCGGTCGGCCTCATCGGCGCGGGCGCTCAAGATCAAGATCGGGATGAGCAGTTCGCGGCGCACCGCCCGGCAGACCTCGAAGCCGGTCAGGCCGGGCAGCATCAGATCGAGCAGCATCAGGTCGGGCCGGGCGCTGTAGGCCAACCGCACCGCCGTGGGGCCGTCCTGGGCGATCAGCACGCGGTAGCCCTCGCGCTGCAAATTGTAGGCGAGTGTTTCCAGCAGGGTGGGGTCGTCGTCCACGACCAGGATTGTCGAAAGCGGTTCAAGCATATCAAGGGTGCAGGCGCGCCGGGTTGTCCTCGATGGATCTTCTTGTGTACTGGGTGGCGGCTTAACTGCCCTGATCGTAGCAGCCGGGCATTAATTGGGTGTTAAGCAGGCGTTAGCAACTTGTAAAGATCGGGCGCTTGTTAACGCCTTGATCGGCTCTTAACAAGCTGTTAACAACCTGTTACCAAGTTGCTAATCACTTGCTAACAGGGCTTTAACGCCGACCCGCTATACTTAATCCTGGGCATACAGATATACGCTCTACAACATGAAGAAACCAAGAAGGAGAAAGTTTTGATGTTTTCTGTTCAAGTACGCCGCTGGCTGGGGGCAAGCACGCTGATTGGCGGGCTACTCCTGAGCGCTTGCGGGGCTGATGCAACCCCGACCACCACGGTTGCGCCGACCGCAACCGCCGCGCTGGCCGGAGAAACCCCGACCACCGGCACCGCCGGTGCGCCGACCGCAACGGGCGCTGCCCCTGCCGCGCCGACCAACACCCCGGTCCAGGTGGGCAACCCCAACGCCAGCTTACTGATCAACGGCGCGGGGGCGACCTTCCCGGTGCCGATCTACACCAAGTGGTTCCAGACCTACATCACCGTGGACCCCAGCGTGCGCTTCAACTACCAGCCGATCGGTAGTGGCGCGGGCATCCAGCA
>JBBSEL010000366.1:0-5071 GCA_038239755.1 Chloroflexia bacterium
GTGCGCTATCACATCATCCGCGGCACGCTGGATACCCAGGGTGTCAAGGATCGCAAGAAGAGCCGCTCGCTGTATGGCGTGAAGTCGGCCAAGAACCAGAAGCCAGGGGCCGGGAAGAAGCGGTAACCCACCGGGGTGGCCTTCGGCGCGAGAGCTAGTCACAGCATGAACACTGTCACATTACGCGCTCATTTTGATGGCGAACAAATCCGGCTCGACGAGCCGTATGAGTTGCCCCCGGATGCCCCGTTACTGATCATGGTCCTGCCGTTGGACGTGATCGGTGATGCGGAAGAGCGCGATGCCTGGATGCTGGGAGCCGAACAAGCCCTGGCCCGCGCGTATAGCGACGACGAACCGGAATATACGCTGGACATGATCAGGGAGCCGAATCCGAAGTACGATGGAAAGTAAGGTAGTTATTGCAACGATTACCCAAGCTGACGGGCAACGGAAACCGCGCCCGGCCATTGTCCTTCGCCAGATGCCACCGTTCGATGATCTACTGCTCTGCGGCGTAAGCACACAACTTCATCAAGAGGTTTCAGGCTTTGATGAAGTGATTGCGCCCGGTGATACAGATTTTCAGGCGAGTGGGTTGCGAACCAAATCGTTGATTCGCCTGGGTTATCTGGCTGTTCTGCCCGTACAACGCATCGTGGGCACAGTCGGAACCATTTCGTCCGAGCGGCATGAACGGTTGTTGCGAACGCTCAGTATGTATTTGACTGCAAAGCTGTAGCTTCAGTCGACTACCTGGCCTGAAGACAGCCCAGAACCAAACGCCTCGCGTAAGCAGGGCAAGCAGTGTGTAATATATTCGATGGCACGCTTTGCGGCGTGCCCGCAGGTGAGGCGATGTTGGGGCGTTAGCCCTATGCCTCGTGTGAGACGGGTGATACCTGCGGTCGCCCACCAGGATGTTACGGCCAACGAGGGTGCGCTGTCCAGCCCCCGTTGCAGCACTAAAAAGCAGCGCTTATAATCCCGACAATCGAAACCCGGCTACGTATAACGCCGGCCCCTGGGCCGGTGGTTACTTGACGGTTGGTGGGCGAGATGGAAATGGGACGGCATGCGGGCCATTCGTGGCTGACTGCCCTATTTCCATCTCCTTGTGTCTAAAAGGTTCAGGTCTGGCGCCCGCCGCCGACCCATGTTCAGGAGGAATCTGGCTTATGCCTCGTCGCGTACACTACGAGCGCCGCGATCCGGGAACGGACGCCCGCTACAACCACCCGGTGGTGGCCCGCTTCATCAACAAAATCATGATTGATGGCAAAAAGGGGATTGCGGAGCGCATCATGTACGATGCGCTGGAAATCGTGGAACGGCAGACCCGCCGCCCCCCGCTGGACGTTTTCGACATCGCCATGCGGAACGCCACGCCGGTGCTGGAAGTGAAGCCGCGCCGCGTGGGTGGGGCTAACTATCAGGTGCCGGTGGAGATCAAGGGGGACCGCCGCGTTGCGCTGGCGATCCGCTGGTTGCTCCGCAGTGCCCGCTCGCGCAACGGCAAGAGCATGGCCGAAAAGCTGGCCGCCGAAATCCTGGATGCATCGAACAACACCGGGGCGACGATCAAGCGCCGCGAAGACACGCACAAGATGGCTGAGGCCAACCGGGCCTTCGCCCATTACAAATGGTAGACGAGTCATTAGTTATCAGTCGTTAGTTGTTAGTATCCAGTAGTCGTTTTTAGTTGTTGTCCGTTTATCGCCCTTTTCTTCGGGGTTTCGAGAAAATACTGACAACTGATGACTAATAACTGCTAACTATTCAGGGGATTTAGAAGGTGCCTAGACAATTTCCGCTAGATAAAACCCGCAATATCGGCATTATTGCCCATATCGACGCGGGGAAAACCACCACCACGGAGCGTATCCTCTTCTACACGGGCCGCATCTACAAGATCGGCGAAGTACACGAAGGGGCCGCGACGATGGACTGGATGGAGCAGGAGCGCGAGCGCGGTATCACCATCACGGCTGCCGCCACGACCGCCACCTGGCGTGACCATCGTATTAATATCATCGACACCCCCGGCCACGTGGACTTCACCGTCGAGGTGGAGCGCTCCATGCGCGTGCTGGATGGCGGCGTTGTTGTGTTCGACTCGGTCGCCGGTGTCGAGCCGCAGTCCGAGACGGTGTGGCGGCAGGCCGACAAGTACGGGGTGCCGCGCATTTGCTTCATCAACAAGATGGACCGCACCGGGGCGAACTTCTGGCGCACCATCGACATGATCAAGGACCGCCTGGGCGCGGTGCCGGTGCCGGTGCAACTGCCGATCGGGTCCGAGAGTACCTACCTGGGGATCATCGACCTCATGAACATGGAGGCGATCATCTACAACAACGAGGATCTGGGCAAAGACCCGCATCCCGTTGCCATCCCGGCGGAGCTACTGGCCGAGGCGCAAGAGCACCACGACAAGATGGTCGAATTGATTGCCGAGACCGATGATGAGTTGACCACGCGCTACCTCGAAGGTGGCGAGATCACCGTGCCCGAGTTGAAGAAGGCCTTGCGGGCCGCCTGCCTCAAGACCCAGTTGATCCCGATCCTGTGCGGCAGCGCGCTGAAGAACAAGGGTGTCCAGCCGATGCTGGACGCAGTGCTCGACTACCTGCCATCGCCGCTCGACGTGCCGCCGGTGGAGGGCATCAACCCCAGTACCGGGGAACCCGAACTCTGCCCTGCCGACGAGAACGCGCCGTTCGCGGGTCTGGTCTTCAAGATCGTGGCCGACCCCTTTGTGGGTCGCCTGGCCTACATCCGCATCTATTCGGGCAAGTTGGAATCGGGCACCTACGCGCTGAATAGCATCAAGAACAAGAAAGAGCGCGTGGGCCGCCTCCTGCTGATGCACGCCAACCACCGTGAGGATATCCAGGAAGTCTACGCGGGCGACATTGCCGCCGTCGTGGGCCTCAAGGATACCTTCACCGCTGACACCCTATGCAGCCTGGAGCATCCCATCATCCTGGAGCAAATCACCTTCCCGGAGCCGGTGATCACCCAGTCCATCGAGCCGAAGACCAAAGCCGATCAAGACAAGATGACCCTGGCGCTGGTGCGCCTGGCCGAAGAAGACCCGACCTTCCGCGTGCGAACGGACCAGGACAGCGGCCAGACGATCATCTCCGGGATGGGTGAACTGCATCTCGAAGTGATCACCGACCGGATGCGCCGCGAGTATCGCGTGGAAGCCAACGTGGGTCGCCCGCAGGTGGCCTACCGCGAGACGATCACCCGCGAAATCACCACGCGAGGCCGCTTCGTCCGCCAGACCGGTGGCCGAGGTATGTACGGCGACTGCGAAGTGACGTTCACGCCTAACGAAGCGGGCAAGGGCTACATCTTTGTCAACAAGGTCGTCGGCGGCACCATTCCGAAAGAATATATCGGGCCGATTGAGAAAGGCATCCGCGAGGCGCTGGACACCGGCGGGCGCGCAGGCTACCCGGTGGTGGACATCATCGCCACCTTGATCGACGGCTCGTTCCACCCGGTGGACTCGAACGAAATGGCCTTCACCATCGCCGGTTCAATGGCGCTAAAAGAGGCCGTGGAGAAGGGTCGCCCGGTCATCCTGGAACCGATTATGCGGATCGAAGTGATCACCCCGGAGCAATTCCTGGGCGATGTCATCGGCGACCTGAACAGCCGCCGCGGCCATATCGAGAGCATGGACAGCCGGGCGAATGCCCAGGTGGTGCGTGCCTTCGTGCCGCTCGCCAATATGTTTGGCTATGTGACCGACTTGCGCTCCTCCTCGCAGGGGCGTGCTAGCTCCTCGATGGAGTTCGATCACTACGCGCAACTCCCGCAGGCCCTGGCTGAAGAGCTGGTGGCGAAGGTGCGGAAATAGTCATTAGTTATCAGTGTTCAGTGTTCAGTTCTTTATTGAAGAAAACTGAACACTGATAACCGACACCAACCTGGGAAGGCTAGCTGACAAGGTTTGACGGGATTTGTGCAATTTGGTACAATATAAAGCCTGTCAACCTCTCGGTTGCACAAACTAAAGAGTGAACACTGATAACTAATAACTAGTTACTGACGACTTAATCAAAGGAGACGAAGCTGCAATGGCGAAGAAGAAGTTCGAGCGGACGAAGCCGCATGTGAACGTCGGCACGATCGGGCATGTGGACCACGGCAAGACCACCCTCACCGCTGCGATCACCAAAGTGGCCGCTCTCTCGGGGAAAGCCCAGTTCATGGCCTACGACCAGATCGACAATGCTCCCGAAGAGCGCGAGCGTGGTATCACCATCGCCATCCGCCACGTGGAGTATGAAACCGACGCTCGCCACTACGCGCACGTCGATTGCCCCGGTCACGCCGACTATATCAAGAACATGATCACCGGCGCGGCGCAGATGGACGGGGCGATCCTCGTCGTCTCGGCCCCCGACGGCCCGATGCCCCAGACCCGCGAGCACATCCTGCTCGCCCGCCAGGTGCAGGTGCCCGCCATCGTCGTCTTCCTCAACAAGGTCGACATGATGGACGACGAAGAGTTGCTGGAACTGGTCGAGTTGGAAGTGCGTGAGCTGCTGACCAAAAACGGCTTCCCCGGCGATGACATCCCGATCATTCGCGGGTCGGGCTTGAAGGCGCTGGAGAGTACAAGCAAGGACCCGACGGCGGCGGAATACGCGCCGATCCGGGAGTTGCTGGCGGCGGTGGACAGCTACATCCCGACGCCGGAGCGGGCGACCGACCGCCCGTTCATGATGCCGATCGAAGACGTGTTCAGCATCAAGGGCCGCGGCACGGTGACGACCGGACGGATCGAGCGCGGCATTGTGAAGACCGGCGACACCATCGAGATCATCGGGATGGGGCTGGACGTACGGACGACCGTGGTGACGGGCGTGGAAATGTTCCAGAAGACGCTGGACTCGGGCATGGCCGGGGACAACGTCGGGACGCTACTGCGCGGCATTGAGCGGGTGGACGTGGAACGGGGCCAGGTCCTGGCGAAGCCGGGGAGCATCAAGCCGCACACGAAGTTCCTGGCGGAAGTGTACGTGCTGAGCAAGGAAGAGGGGGGACGGCA
>JBBSEL010000367.1:0-5064 GCA_038239755.1 Chloroflexia bacterium
CTCGTCTGCGTCATCTGGGGCATCGCCGTGATCGCCGACTCGGCCCAGTTCTCGGCCTGCATCAGCGAACTGTGCGACCGGGCCTACATCGGCACGGCGCTGACCCTCCAGACCAGCCTCGGCTTCTTGCTGACCATGCTGACTATCCGGCTGATCCCCTCAATCGAAGGCGCCGTTGGCTGGGGCGGCGCGTTCGCGATCCTGGCCCTTGGGCCGGTGGTCGGGGTGGCGGCGATGGGCCTGCTGCGGCGCTCCCCGGCAGCCACGCGCCTCGCGGGCGGCAAGGGCTAACCTCGCGTCGCGTCCCACCAGCGGCAGAGTCCGCCTTCCGATGGACACCCGTTAATCCGGCGGGCCGATGCATCCCCTTGCGAAATCCTCTACACTGAAGACGCGCCGCCCCAGGGCCAGCGTGTGACGAACCTCTGCTGCCCAGCAGCACATCCTGACAGGAGTTTCTCTTATGGAACCGGTTGCTTAACGAGACGATGGGGACCCCCTCATCTGTTCACGTTGCATCCGCACCCCCGCCGATCACGGCGCGGGGCCATATGTCCATGGGAGAATCGCTATGTCAATCCTCACCGTGTCAGGGCTGGCTCAGAGCCTCGGAGCCACCGACGTTTTCACCGGCCTGAGTGCCAGCATCCCCCACGCTGCCAAAATCGGGCTGGTCGGTCCCAACGGCATCGGCAAAACCACCCTCCTGCGCGTCTTCGCCGGAATAGATCCGCCCACCCGAGGCAGCGTCACCTGTGCCCAGGGGACTCGGATCGGCTACCTGCGGCAAGAAGCGGTCGAAGCCTTCGCCCATCGCGAGCATAGCGTCTATGACGAGATGCTGACCGCCTTTGCCGGGCTGCAAGCCCAAGCGGCGGAACTGGCCGCGATGGAAGCACAGATGGCGACGGGTGATTTCTCGGACACTTTGCTCGACACTTATGGCACTGTGCAAGAAGCGTTCGAGCGCGCCGGGGGCTATGAGTACGAGATCCGCATCCGCCAGGTGCTGGAAGGGGTCGGCTTCACCCCGGCACAAGGGGCGCTGCCCCTGGCCCACCTGAGCGGGGGACAAAAGACCCGCGCCCTCCTCGCCCGCCTGCTGCTCGAAGCCCCGGACCTGCTGATCCTCGATGAGCCGACTAATCACCTCGATGTCGAGGCGGTCGAATGGCTGGAACACACCTTGCGAGATTGGACGGGCGCGTTGCTGGTCGTCAGCCACGACCGCTACTTCCTCGATGCCGTGGTGGACCGCATCTGGGAAATGAGCCGGGCGGGCATCGAGGTCTACCGGGGCAACTATAGCGCCTATGTGCAGCAGCGCGAGGAACGCTGGGATCGCCAGCAGCAGGTGTACGCAACCGAACGTGAACGGATGGAAAAAGAGTTGGATTTCATCCGCCGCCACCTCGGCACATCGACCAACGATATCGCCGTCGGCAAGCTGCGGCGATTGGGGCGGCTGCTGGTCGCCATCGAATACCTCGGCTTGATAGGCGCGCTCACCACCAAGTGGATGGACACGGGCCTGAGCAGCCCCAACCTGCTGACCCCGGACGAGGTCGCCCGCCGCCTCAGATCGGTAAAACCCCCCACCACCCGCCCGCCGACGCTCAACCTGCGCCTCCACACAGAACAGCGCGGCGGGAATATCGTCCTGCGCACGACCGACCTGGCGGTCGGCTACCCGGACACCCCGCTGTTCGCCGCCGACAACCTCACCCTGACCCGGCGCGAGTGTGCGGCGCTGATCGGGCCGAACGGCTCCGGTAAGACGACGTTCCTGCGGACGTTGCTGGGCCAGATCGCGCCGCTAGGTGGGGAGATCCAATTAGGGGCGAACCTGAAGGTCGGCTACTTCGCCCAGACCCACGACTCGCTCAACCCTGCCAACCGGGTGATTGACGAGCTACTCACCCACCGCGAGATGCCCCTGGGTGAGGCGCGGAATTACCTGGCCCAATACCTGTTCCGGGGCGACGAGGTGTGGAACCCGGTCGGGGGGTTGAGCGGCGGGGAGCGGGGGCGACTGGCCCTGGCGATCCTGGCGCTGGACGGGGCCAATCTTCTGCTGTTGGACGAGCCGACCAATCACCTCGACCTTCCCGCTCAGGAGGTGTTGCAGGCGGGATTGGAACAATTCGACGGGACCCTCTTGCTGGTGTCGCACGACCGTTATCTGGTGGACCGGCTGGCGACCCAGGTCTGGGAGCTACGTGATGGGCGGTTGCACGTATTCCCCGGCCCGTATACCGAGTTCCTGGCTGCCCGCGCCACCCGCCGCAAAGACGGCGCGGCATCCCCGCTGGGTCACGCCGCCCCTGCCCCATCCGCCCGGCAGGCCACTCAGGTCCGATCCCTGAGTACCAGATAAGCACAGTCAATACCCGCTATATACTACAACAACGCGCAACCAACCCTGGTTGCGCGTTGTTTGCTTATCAGGACCCAACCGGCAGGCTAGCGCCGCGCCGGGGTGGAGCAGCCGGGGAAGAAGGCGCTGGCGGCGACCTTGCTCATCTGGCCGCGGGTGGCGTTGTTGTTCGGGCGGAAGTAGGGGCGGTTGTCGGGGGCCACGCACGGCTCGAACGGCCCGCCGCAAGGATAGCCGCTGATCACCCCACGCACGGCCATCCGCTCGATGTAGACATAGAAGGTGCTGCCCACGGCCACATCCTCAAACGTCTGGCCGGTGGGGGTTTCGGTCCAGCCCGCCGCGCCACTCGTGATCTTGGAAAGCTGGCCGCGGGTCACGTTGTTGTTCGGGCGGAAGTAGGGGCGGTTGCCCGGAGCCACACACGGCTCGAACGGCCCACCGCAGGCGTAGCCGCTGATGATGCTGCGGCTCGATAGCCGCTCGACCCACAGCCAGAAGGTGCCTGACGGGGCCACATCCTCGAAGGTTTGCTGGGTGCTCGGTACGCTATCGGCAAACCGGGCGGACTCCGAGACGATCTTGCTGACCTGCCCACGGGTGACATTGTTGTTGGGGCGGAAGTAGTTGCCGGGGCAGGGTTCGCCTGGTCCCCCACAGGGATAGCCCCCGACGATCCCCCGGCAGGCCAGGCAGCGCACATAGATGTAGAAGGTGCTGTTCCCAGGCACATCCACGAAGGCGATGGCGCAGGGGGTGGAGGTGCCGGTCGCCGTCGGCAAGGGCGTCGCCGATCCCGGCGGGGCCGTCACCACCGGCGTGTGGGTCGGCGTGTTCGTCGGGACCGTCGGGGTCCAGGTCGGCGTGTTCGTCGGCGTGGGGGTCCAGGTCGGCGTCGGCGTGATCGTCCGCGTCGGGGTCTCCGTGCGGGTCAGCGTGACCGTCCGGGTCAGCGTCACCGTTCGCGTCGGGGTGGGCGTCCGGGTCGGTGTCACCGTCGGGGACGGCGTTGCCGAGGGGGTAATACAGGTGAGCGGGATGACCGGGGCCACCTCAACGGTGGTTACGGGGCCATTCGCGTCCTGCCCGCCTGCCGCGATCAGGAGGTTGTTGAAGCCGGTCCCGCCGAGGAAGTTGCGCGGCGTGTTGAGCGGGTAGCTGATCGCCCAGCTATCATTGGCGGGGTTATAGACCTGCAATGTGTTGACAATGTCGGGTGCATCAAAGGCGGTGGTGAAGGAACGGTTCAGGAAGGGCGTGCCGCCGCCGAAGATAAAGACCTCGCCGCCCGAGACGGCGCTGCCGGAGCCATAGACCCCGAACAATTCATTGGCGCGGGTTGTCCAACTATCGGTGGTGATATTGTAGTCGTAGGCGGTGTTCACCGGCGCGCCGCTGGTGTCAGCCCCACCCATGATATAGAGATGGCCGTTGACCACGCCGGACCCCGGCCCGCTGACCGCCCCCGGCATGTTCTGCTTGGTCGTCCAGGTGTTGCCGACGACATCATACTCCCAGGTCTGATTCTGCGAGCCGAAGCCGTTGGTGTTGGAGCCACCGGCCAGGTAGATTTTGCCGTTATAATAGCCCCCGCCCGCCAGGAGCCGGACATCCGGCAGCGGCGCGCCCGTCGTCCAGGTATTGGCGGCCACGTCATAGATGAACGTGGTGTTGGAGACCACGCCGCCGTTGATCACGCCGCCGAAGCTATAGAGCTTATTGACGTTCGGGGCGTAGATCGCGGTGTTGCCGCCCACCGCCAGCGGAAGCGGGCTGAGGGTGGTCCAGGTGTTGGCGACCGGATCGTAACGGGCCAGGCGGTTAAGCACTGTGCTGGCCCCCAGCCCGCCCACGGCATAGGCATAGGTGCCGTCGTTGTCCATGCCCATTGCCCGCCCTGCCGGAGCGAGGGGCGCGGCGGGGGTCCACGGACCCGCACCCAGTCCCGTACAGGTCGGTGTGGCCGAGGCGGCCAGCGCGGTGGGAGTGCCGGTCGGGGTGGCAAACCCGCCGGGCCGGCTATCGCTACTCAGGCGGGGCGGCACCGCCGCCTGAATTGCGCCCGGCTCTCCGGCGCGGGCTGCCGCCGTGGGGCGGGGGGCCACCGCCAGCAGCAGGGCCAACCCCAGGGCGAGCACCACCAGCAGCGCGCCGCTCACCCACCATACCCGGTTGTCCAATCTCAATGTAAACATCAACAAAGTCTCCTTTCCACGCTGGGCCGTTTGGGGTTGAGGTCAAGGGGTCCTACGGGAAGAGAAACACAACCACACCGATAGGGGGCGGGGTGAGGACTTTCCACAGGCCACATTATAGCTACTACCGGAGCAAAGCGCAATAAGGCCCCCCAAACGAAGAGGAGGCGCGGGTACGCCTCCTCGGTTCGTGCGATTGGGTTGCCGTCCGGCCTCAGCGCCGGGCGGGGGTGACGCAGTTGGGGAAGAAGGCGGAGGCCGCGATCTTCGCCATCTGCCCACGGGTGGCGTTGTTGTTCGGGCGGAAGTAGGGGCGGTTGCCCGGCGGGTTGCACGGCTCGAACGGCCCGCCGCAGGGATAGCCGCTGATGATGCCCCGACTCGCCATCCGCTCGATGTAGACGTAGAAGGTGCTGCCGACGGCCACATCCTCGAAGGTCTGGCCGGTTGGGGTTTCGGTCCAACCTGCCGCGCCGGAGGTGATCTTGGATA
>JBBSEL010000368.1:0-5063 GCA_038239755.1 Chloroflexia bacterium
GCGCCGCCCGCCGGTTGTGTCGGTATCAGTCATGGTTGGCTCCCTCAGTGGTCATTGGTAATCCCGCCGCGCGCCAGGCGTCTATGCCGCCCGCCACATTCTGCACGGCGGCGTACCCGGCCCGCTGGAGGAGGCTGGCGGCGATGCTGCTACGGATGCCCCCGCCGCAAATCGTGGCGATGGTCCGGCCCGGCGGCACCTCGGCCAGCCGCCGCTGGATCTGTTGGAAGGGGATGTGGATCGCCCCGGCGATGTGCCCCTCGGCCCATTCGCTGTCGTCGCGCACGTCCAGCACCAGCGGGGCGGTCCCGTCGTGCAACGCCGCCTGCAACGTCTGGACGGTGATCTGGGGCAGGGTCTGGACCGGGTGATCCCCGGCGGTCCAGGCGGCCATGCCCCCGTCCAGCACCCCGGCCAGCCGGTCCAGGCCCACGGCCAGCACGCCGTTCACCGCGTCATGCTGTGCCCCATCCCCGTCCAGCACGAGGAGATAGGGGAGGCGATCATCGAGTACCCAGGCGGTGCGGGTAGGGAACCCGCCGCCGTCTAAATCCACATTAAGCGCGGTGGGAATGTGGCCTGCCCCGAAGGCCGCGGGGGTGCGCGTGTCCAGCACCTGGGTTCCGGTGCGCAGGTGGCGGACTACGTCGGCGGGGGTGAGCAGCGGCACCGGTGGATCGGCGGTCAACAACGGCCCCCGGTTGCGGTCTACAATCGCTTGCAGGTGGGGCGGCTGGGGCGGCAGATCGCGGGTCGTTTCGGTAATGAACGTGCGCTCATCGGACGTTTGCAAGGCCGGATTGGTCTGCCGCTCCAGCCCAATGGTCGACATCGGCTCTGGGCGCATCGCCTTGCCGCACAACGACCCGGCGACGTGGCCGGGGTAGAGCGCCACATGATCGGGCAGGTGCAGGAGCGTGTCATGCAGGCTGTGGAACAGCTCATGCGCCCCTTCGCCCGGCTCCACCGCCAGGTCGGGTCGCCCTACCGCGCCGACGAACAGGGCATCCCCGGTCAGGACCAGCCGTGGCTCGTCGCCCTGCGCGGTGTCGGTGACGAGGAGGCTGATATGTTCAGGCCGGTGACCGGGGGTGTGGAGTGCCTGGATCGCCACTTCGCCCAGGTGGATCACCTCGTCGTCGGCCAGGGGGCGGTGCTCATAGGCCACGCCCGCCTCCTGGTACACGTAAATGGCGGCACCTGTGTGTGCCGCCAGCTTGCCGTGTCCCGAAACATGATCCGCGTGGTTGTGCGTCTCAATACAACAGACAATGCGCAGCCCGGCCTCTTGCGCCGCCGCAAGATAGGGGGTGATATCCCAGCCGGGGTCCACCACCGCCGCTTCGCCGTTGTCCGCCGACCCGATCAGGTACGACGCGCAGCCCAGGTCTTTGCGTAGAAACTGTTGGAAGTACATCGTTGTTCTCCCTGTTCGTTAAGCTAACGGCTCCGTTGCCTTGATCGCGTCCCGGCGTGGCCCGCGATGCCGCCACACCCGGATGAATCCCCACAGCGCCAGCCCCCAGAGGACCGCCAGCCCACCCACCACCGGCACCATCGGACGGTAGGTGTCCGGCTCCTCGCCTTCAACCAGTACATAGGCATCATCGGGCAGAGGGTGGAGCAGGTCGGCCAGGCGCTTGAACTCGCTGTAATCGGTGGCCCCGGTCAGCCGCCCCAGCTTGCCGGTAAAGCGGTGGGTCCGATCACCCGTCGTCACCTGCCAGGCGCTATCGGTGGTAGTGACATAAAGCCGGTCGCCATACTCGACCAGCGGGACCCAGTAGGTAGTCACGTCGCCCTGCCGCACGGTCACGCTGCGGGTGAGATCGGGCACGCCCTCCACGGTGGCGTACCTGCCGCTGAAGGTGCTGTCCACCAGTTGTGCCGCGCTCAGGATCGGGGCGGGTTCGGCCTTCTGCAAGGCATAAACCGCCGACCCGGCGAACCCGACGATCAAGGCCCCCGTGATAATCAACACAAAGGCCGGTAACAGCAACCGCCACTTCCGGCTCTCGATCACCATACTATACGTCCTCGCTCCGTGTCCTTGCCTGCCGCCCATTATACCAGATCCACCGCCCCCGGTGCCGCCCCCGCCCAAAACAACGCCCGGCTCAGAAAAATCTCTGAACCGGGCGCTGCCATCTATTCACTAACCACTAACCACTAACCACCTGTCACTTAATCCGCTTGCGCTTGCTGCTCACATAGTCCACCAGGATATACTCGCCCAGTGCTTCGGGGGTGGCGTAGAAGGCGCGGCCACGGTTGATCGTCGTCATCTGGTTGACGAACTCGGTCAGGTCGTAGGTCCGCTCCAGCATGAACGTGTTGATCACGATCCGGTCGCGGGTGCAGCGGGTCACTTCGCGCAACGTCTCCTGGATCGTGCGGTAGCTCGGCGGGTAGTTGAAGTACGATTGCCCATCCTCCAGGTGCGCCGTCGGCTCGCCGTCGGTGATGACGATGATCTGCTTGTTCTGCGTCTTGTGCCGGGCCAGCAACGTGCGGGCTAGCATCAGCGCGTGGTGCAGGTTGGTCCCGTACTCGTACTCGCTCCAGTCGATCTGCGGCAGCGCCTCCGGCTTCAGTTCGCGGGCATAGGCCGAGAAACCGACGATATAGAGGGCATCACGCGGGAACTGGGTGCGGATCAGGTGGTTCAGCGCCAGGGCCACCTTCTTCGCCGCCAGGAAGCAGCCGCGCAAGAGCATCGACCGGCTCATGTCGAGCATCAGCACGGTGCTGCTCTGCGTCTGCAACTCGGTATGATAGACCTCGAAGTCTTCCGGGTGGAGATGCACCGGCGACCCCGGCCCCTCGCGGCCCACCGCGTTACGCAAGGTCGCTTCCAGGTCCAGGTAGAAGGGGTCGCCAAACTCGTAGGGCTTGCTCTCGTCGGTGCGTTCGCCGCCGCGCCCGCGTGATGACGTGGGGTGCTTGCCGAACGCATCCTTCTTCAGCAGGTGGAAGATATCTTGCAGCGCCTTCTGGCCGATCTTGCGGATGCCGCTGGGGGTTAGTTCTAGCTTGCCGCCGCGCTCTTCCAGATAGCCCGCGTCCTCCAGCATCTTCGCCAGCTCTTGCAACTGGCGCATCGATTGCCCCTCTTCCGCGCCGAGCAATTCGGCCACTTTTTCGGGGTCGATCTGGTTCACGTTGTCATCAAAGCGGGCGTTCTGCAACTGCTGTTCCAGTTGCTCCATCTGCTGCAACTGGTCCATCATCCGCATCGCCTCGGACAGCGTGACCGGCTCATCGCCACTGAACTGGTAGCGCTGGCCGTCGTAGGGCATCAACTCTTGCATGTTGGCCGCCAGTTGCGCCAGCTCCCACTTCAGCCGGTCGTCGCGCAGCATAGCGTCCATCATGTCCTGCAATTCCTGGCGCTGGCCCGAACTCATGCTTTGCATCAGCGAGTCCATCGCCGCCATCTGCTGTTGCAGGTACTCCATCAGCGCTTCCAGCGAGTCGATATTGGGCGGGAAGAACTGGCCGTGCTTCTGCTTGAAGTCGTCAAACTTCGGGTCGCGGCCCTCGGCCTTGTCGCGCAGCATCTGGTTCAGGTCGCGCACCATCTCGCGCAGTTGAGCCATCCGCTCCGGCGTCATCTGTTCCATCGACTGCTTCATGCCCTGGAACATCTGGTTCATCATCTGCTGTTGCAGCGACGCGAGCAGATCCTGATACTGTTGCCGGGCGTCCGGGTCCATGAAGTCGTAGTCGTTCAGCTCGCGGATCTTGCCGCCGGGGTCTTCGGGCAGGGCGTCCAGTTGTTGCTGACGGCGGGCGGCCATGTTCTCCATCATCTTCTGCAATGCTGCCTGCTGCTCGGCTTCGGGTTCGCCGCCTTCTTGCGCGGATGGCTGCTGCCCCTCTTGCCCCTGCTGCCCTTGTTGCCCCTGCTGGTTTTGCTGGAGCTTCTGGCGGCCTTCTTCCACCCGGCGCTCGATACCCTGGCGCTCGGCCTGGATGATCTCCTCCAGCTTCTTGTTGACCTCGTCCATCATGCCGCCCAGGTTGTTGCGCTTGAGCATCTCCTGGCGGCGCTGGCGCAGGCGCTCCATCAGGTCGCGCAGGCCCATCATCCGCTCCTGGTCGCGCGGCTGGTGGCCCTGCTGCATCAGGCGGCGCAGGGCCCGCTTCAGGTCACCGTCGCCCAGCAGGTCTTCGGAGATCGCCTCCATGATCGCGTCGGCGTCGAACGGCAAGATTTGCTGGGTGCCGTCCCAGTTACGGTAGGTAAAATACTGGGGCATCGGGTTTGCCCTTTCTCTAGGGGTCAGGTGGACGACTGACCCGCCTAATTATCGTTTTCTGCTGGCGGCTGCAAGGAAGTTGCTCTGGTTATAAAGGCACATGCTGTACCTGGCCTTCCCATTCCTCTGCGGATGTTCCTTCTAATAACAGCAAGATGTCGTTGATCGCAGACCCAACGGGAGCCGTGGCTTTGACCAGGCAGACGCCGGGGAGTGGTTGCCCCGCTGCGACCCGTTGATAGGCATAGGGCACAAAGGTCTTTTGTCGTGGGTGAGGATGACTCGCCCTTGCTGGGCGGCCCATTCCAACACATCAGGGTCGCTCGCGCCGGACAATCCTGCATCTTGGACACGCACGATGTCGAGATCAGGCCGCCGGCGGAGCAGCCCCCAGATAATGTCATTGTCAAAGTTCTCGTCGGCGGCCAGCCGCACCATCAGCTTTGGGTGCCCTGGGTGCCCTGGGTGGCCTGCCGGGCGAGCAACCGCTCGCGGATGCCGACGAGGTTGAAGCGGGCGACCGTCTCTTGCCGGATCTGTTCTGCTGCTACGTCCTGCTGGTGCAGATATGCGGCAACTTCTGCCTGATGTTCCAGGTAAAAGGCGATCACGGCATAGATATGGGCCAGCCTCAGGCTAGAAAACCGTAAGGCGAGTTCTTCGGCGGTGGCCCCTTGATCGAACTTCTCGACAATGGTATCCAGCGTGACACGCGTGCCCCCGATTCGGATGACATCATCGGCACCTGCCGCTAACGGCACCGGATCCGCTTCAAGGATCAAGGTCATCGTCGTTACCTCC
>JBBSEL010000369.1:0-5057 GCA_038239755.1 Chloroflexia bacterium
GCGGAGATCGGCGCGCGCTCGGCCGCGGCAGCAGCAACTGCTCGCTCGGCTCGCCCAACGGCGATGTCCCATTGGCGGCGTACACGCCCCAGCCGCCGTTGCCAGCCGGCGATCTATTGCCTGATCCGCTTCAAGCTGGTCGCTGCAGCGGCGGCCGGCTTGCGCCGTAGCTGGTAGAGTCGCTCTTCGGCAGGGGCGATCTGCGCCAGTAGCGACTGCTCGCGAGCCAGGCCTGCCTCGGCAGCGGCTTGATGCTGCTCGGCCCGCGCTTGCCCGGCCGCCGCTGCGGCAGCAGCCGCCGCGATGCGCCCGGCGAGCAATTCGGGCCGGCGGCGTGGATGGGTTCCCAGTCGGCGCTCGGCTTCACAAACCAGCCCCCGCAGCGTAGGTGCCGACACGGTAGCGCCGGGATGCTGCTGGCCGACGAGCCACTGGCGGCCGTAGAGCGTGGTCGGCTGGCCGACCTGGACCAGGTGGTCACCGAAACGTGTCTCACCAGCCATGTAGCCGACGGCGGCATCAGGGTAAGAGCTACTGCTGTCGCTGAGCGGGCGGCCAGTGAGGTCGGCATCGAGTAGCAGCGGCTGGTCGCGGCTGCGCAGGTCAGCCAAAGCGCGCTGCAGGAAGGGATCGCTGGCCAGATCGAGTTGCTGCTGTAGGGCAACGAGTGATTGCGGGGTAGCAGCGGCGCGGGTGCGGCTAACACCGCTAGCCTCTGGCAGAGCAGCTAAACCCCAGGCGCTGGCGAGAGCCGGGGCATGGTACCGTGGAGCAGGAGCATGGCTGAGGTCGCGCAGGTGCTCGATGCCCGAGAGCAGGCCCATGAAGAGGGTGGTGAGCTCGGCCGCTGGAGAATGGATGATGGTCTTCTGGGGAATGGGCACCTGGCCCAGGTGCGGGAGCAAACCGATTTCTTGGGCGAACTGGCCCCACACCACAAGCATGGCGTGTTCGGTTGGCTGCGCGGATGGTAAGACCATTGGTTGCTGGGGATCGATCATGGCCTACACCTCCTGAGATGGTGTAACCTGATCTCACTGGGCAGTCAATCGCTGAAAACGCAACGCCGCACCACGATTCCTGCTCGGGTTGCGTATCCGTTAGCCTAAGTGGGGGAATAGCAGCGGCAGGCGACTACCCCGGCAAGGCGCGTAACCCGGATGAGCTACGAGCTGATGTCGAGCGGGCCTTGTACTGCAGTGACTTGCTATTTTAGCTCATGCGTTCTATAATGGTGCCGCAGTCGATGAGCGGATCGGTCAAGCGCTTGCGGCCAGATTCGAGGGGGCCCCAGAGCAAGCAGGAACGGTAGGGCAGGACCTGTAAGCGTGGCAACCGAGACATATTCTAACGTGACAGGAGGCACCGTGGCTAATAACGAGAACCCCATTCGGGTGACACTGGAAATCGGACCGAAGGGCAAGAAGATGGTGGCGGTGGCAGTGGACTGGCCTGGTCTCGAGCGCGGGGCAAAGACCGAAGAGGCGGCCATTGCCCACGTACTCGCCTACGTCCCCCGTTATGCCCCGGTGGCAAAGCTGGCGGGGATGGAGGCCGAGTTTGCGACCGTCACCACCAGCACGCCCGGCAGCGCCGTCGACGTAGCCCACGTGGTCGAGCGCTATCCGGGCACGGGCTCAACGGACTTCTGGGGTATCTCGTTCGGGTTTTCGGGTATCGACCAGGGAGCCATGCCGGGCGAAGCATTGGAGCGTGAACTGACGCTGATGCAAGCGTGTTGGGCGTTTTTCGACGGTGTGCGCGGCCGCGTATCGGCGGAGATGCAGCGTGGCCCGCGGGGCGGAGGGCGCGATCGAGACCGCATCGTCCGTCATGTGCTTTTCAATGAGCAGGACTGGGCGCCCACCCCTCGGGACAGACCTCAGGAGGCTCCGGAGGCGCTACTGACCGAGGAGGGATTGAAGGCGCATCGCGAGGTCTATTGCCAGGCCATTCGGGAGCTACATGCCCAGAACCAGAGGGCCCGCAAGTGGCCGCTGCGCTACCTGATCCGGCACACCGCCTTTCACACCCTCGATCACGCCTGGGAAATGGAAGACAAGGATCTGACGGCTAGATGAGCGCGAGACCCACCTGCGCCAGAGCCCAGATACTGGGTTAGCACATTCAACCTCAAAGAACCAATACTCTAGTGTGGGAGGAGAAGCAGATGAAGGACATACCTGTGAGTATGCTGACAGAGGCCATAATCACCCTGCTGACGGAGGCGTACCCGGGCCCAACCGACCCTCATGCGACGTGGTTCATCGACAACGCGCCGGACTCCGGTATCCTGGGGATTTTGCGCGATGTCACGGCGGAAGAAGCATCCCTTTCGGTGGACCGCACCGGGAACTCGGGCACGACTATCGCCTCACACACCGAGCATCTACACTGGAGCCTGGCGAATATGAACCGGGCGATGAGTGGAGAAGAATTCGGAAGGTGGAGCGAAAGCTGGGACCTGCAGCAGGCGAACACCGCGGAATGGAACCGCCTGCGCAGCGAGCTGGAGAAAGAGTTCGAGCTTCTGTGCAGCGGGTTACGCAACCAAACAGAGATCGACCCGCAATACCTGACCGGTGGCTTAGCTCTCGCTGCGCATGCGGCTTACCATCTGGGCAATATCCGGCAGATGAAGGAGCGCGTACGGGGGTAGTCGACACAGCCGGGTAGCGGATGCCGATGAGATTGTAGTGGGGACAGGGCCTGGAGATACGTAAAAAGAGAGTGTTAGCTGCAGAAGTACCAGAGGGCTGAAAGGACCAGTTGTAACGATGATTTCGTTGGCATGGGAGCAGATGCCGAGCTGGCGGTTGAGGCGCGGGTGGCGGGGCTGACGCGCTCAGATGTGCAGAGCGCACTGTGGCAGAAGCGCACTCTAGTCAAGACGTGGGCTATGCGCGGAACCATTCATCTATTTGCCGCCGAGGACTTGCCGCTCATCGTGGCGGCGCCGTGCAGTCCGTAAATGATACAGGCAACTCGGCAACGTCAAGGGATAACTCTCGAACTGGTTGGCGGCGGAGTATCCGGGCATGGCGGACCCGCTAGGTATAAGCGCAACTGAGTTCTTACACACGCTGGGCAGCAGAGCCTCACCAGAACTAGCCGAGTTGCTCAGCGATCCTGCGGCACTGGCTGAACTGCAACGCATCGCCTACGGTATGGACTGAGTCTTCCTTCTCGGTTAGTTCCGACCGACGAAAACGTAACGCCGCACCACGATTCCTGCGCTGGTTGCGCATCCGTTAGGCTAATTTAATACAGTACAATCATAAAATGAATACTACGTGGGTTACTCCTGGGGCGTACTCTGGCTAGGATTGAAGCGCCTGTGATATCGGTGTTCCTCGCTGATTTACCCGAAAGGAGACTCAACATAACGGCGAACGGGACTGCGCCCCAACATTTTGCCGGATTACACCGCAGGCGCTGTCCCGAATACTTCTGGAGGATTGCTCCCGTACGAGGAACCCCAACTCGGCAAAGCCTGGGGGCGTATCAGTGCGCCGTAGGAGATTGACCGCGCAAGTCGGATTATGCTACAATAATTGTGCTGTACTATTGGACTGGGTGAGGGGAGACGGGCCGCTCACCCGGTTTTCTTTTGTCTAGTCATGACGTTTAAGAAACATTAAACGTCATAAATCGAAGAGAACCCGCCGATCGACTCGGGCGGATCTTAGTGCTGGGTTCTCACCTCGGTCCAGGTGACCATGTCATCGTGATTCAGATTCCAATCGAGCAGCACCACTCCGAAAAGCGGATCTAGGTAGCCGCGTTGGCGGCGAGTGCGCCAATAGCACACGTGAAAGCCTTGGTAGGTTAGCCGGTCTTGCCCCTATCGGTGGTGGATAATTCCAAGCCCCACCAGCTCGTTTGACAACCCGGCCGCGGCAGGCTATGCTGACGCCGATCCGCTGACGATCCGCTCCTTGTGCGGCCAGGAGATCTGCTTTGCTGACCATTGCTTACAATCTACTGTTGCTCGGGCTACTTGCCGTGTTCGTCCTGCTGGCTGGGTATCGTCCCCATTCCCTCCCTGGGACGCGGCCTACGGCCACCCCAAGCGGTCCGCGCCCGCTCAAACCCCGTTCCCCCCACGATTGCCCGGCCTGCCGGGCGGCTGCCCCGCCCTCCGCTGCGCCACCCCCGGTCGTAACCCCCTGGTCCCAATGTAAATCCCGCCGTGGTCGCCCCAAACTCATCCCTACCCAGGGCGTCGCTTGCCCCAACCAAGCTTGCGATTACTACGGCATCACTGATGCCGCAGTTCATGCCCTGGTTGGCGACGGCAGCCACGGCAAAGCCGAGCGCATCCAGAGCTTCCGCTGTCAGGCTTGCCGTACCACCTGCACGGCCCGTCGCGATACCCCACTCTACCAACTCAAGACTCCTAGTACTCGGGTCGGCCAAGTGTTGGCCGCACTCGCCGAGGGGCTCGACGTGGCTGCTACCGCCCGTGTCTTTGGCCACAGGGAAGCGACGATGAGCTGTTGGCTCAGCCGGGCTGGCGAGCATGGGCAGCGCCTGCACCGCCAACGCCTGCAGAGATTGCACCTACCCCATGTGCAACTCGATGAAATCCGCACCCGGCTGCGGCGACGGGAGCAGGTACTCTGGCTCTGGGTGGCCATCGACCCCGTGAGCAAACGGATCCCCGTGCTGCATCTGGGCGGGCGTACCCAGGATGCTGCGCATCAAGTCGTCCACCAATTACTCCGGCAGTTAGCACCTGACTGTGTTCCCACCGTCACCAGTGATGGTCTTAACCTCTATTATTACGCGCTGACGGCCCATTTCGGTAGTTGGCTGCAAAGCGCGGGCGAGCGCACGCGACAGTGGCAGGTGGCACCCCACCTCCTTTACGGGCAAGTGCAAAAGATTGTGCGTCGGCGCAAGCTGGTGGCGGTGAAGCACGTCATGCGCTTAGGCACGCGGGAGGCACTGCGGACGAAGCTGCAGGGGCTGGGCTTGAGTGGCCAGCTAAACACCGCGTATGTAGAGCGGGTGAATCTGAGCTTGCGGCGGGGCGTGGCCGGGCTGGCGCGCCA
>JBBSEL010000370.1:0-5050 GCA_038239755.1 Chloroflexia bacterium
GGCCAGGGCGAACCGTAGCATTGGGCGTCGGCCCGGTGGTGTTGGTCGCCACAACAGTCGGCGTGTTGGTGGCCGTGCGGGTCGGGCTATTGGTCGGGGGCACTGCCGTATTGGTCGGCGGCACCGGGGTATTGCTCGGCGTGTTGGTTGCGGTGTTGGTCGGCGGCACGGGGCTGTTGGTGGCCGTGCGGGTCGGGCTGTTGGTCGGCGGCACCGGCGTACTGGTTGCCGCCACCGGGGCCGCAGCGCCCGCCACGCCAAAATTACTCCGCAGCAGGCTGAAGTCGCTGCTATCGACCACGCAGTCACCGTTAAAATCGGCGCTGGCGTTGAAACTCGCATCGCCGCAGGCGTAGCCGAACGAGGCGCGCATGAGGCTCATGTCGACGATATCCACGATGTTATCGTTGTTGACATCCCCGGTGCGTTGCACGCCCAGGTCCAGCGCCGTACTTGCTGCGCCGGTCAGGTTCACGGTGCCGGTGTTCGCCAGAAAGGTCGGCCCCTTGGCCCACCAGGTATAAGTGCCATTCGGCAGCGTGCTCACCGGCACAGTAAACGTCCCGTTCGTATTGGTGGTCTGGTTAGCGAATGTGACCAGCGTGCCACCGAGTTGCAGCATGAGGGTGACGGGGAGTTGGTTCAGGGTGTTGGGCTGCGTCGGGCGTCCCTGCCAGGTGAGGTGGACAACTAGCTGCGCGGTTGGGGTAGCGGTGCGCGTTGGGGTGTTGGTTGCCAGGGGTGCCGCCGCACCCGTATTCAGCGGCGCGGCGCTAAGCGGGCGCATCGCGAACACACTGACGAGTAGAACAACGGCTGCTACCACAACGAATAAACGCTTGTACAAAAGGTCCCTCCTGCTAATCGAATCGTCCGGCCTGACGACACGTCTTAATATTACTTTTTGTAGTAAGCCAACGGTCCGAGGGAAAGTATACCCGACCGATTCCCTCAATGTCAAGTGGTTTTTTCTAGGAGATGTTCAAAGTACACGAACGGCACACATCAATCACTTATTGATCGTCATCTTCTTGAGCAATAATGCTACTGCTGATGAGATTTAGAAGTCGGTGCGTGCCAGGCCGGAGATCGTGTCTACACCTCGCTGTCTGAGCGCGTTGCGAACATTCCCGTTGGGGCTTCCCACCGCGCCCGCGCACGCGGCGCGGACGCAGTGGGGTTGGATGGGGTATGCGATTGAAGTGTGAGGGGTTGGGTGAGCGGGGGCGCGGTTATCGGCTTTGGCCGGAGTTCGGGTCGATCATCAGGCTCGACTCGTCCACCGCTTCGAAATCGGTGCCGTGGAACTGTTCGAGCGTGTGCATGACGTTGTCGTTCCAGCGCGAGTCGGGCATCCCGCCGATGTCGAGCGAGGTACCGCTATCGGCCAGGATCATCCCGTAATCTTTCAGCGCTTGGAGGACGACCCGCACGCTGGGGTCATAGGTGCTGATGTTGGTGCTGGCCTTGAGCCGCAGGCGCAGGCCCATCGGCGGCGCGTTCGAGCTGCTGGACCCGCCGTCGCTGTGGCGCGCCGGCCAGACGTAGGCGGCGTTGATCGTGCTGGCGGTGAAGCGGATGGCGTGGTTGATATAGCCCGCCGCCACTTCGTCATAGCGCACCAGGCCGGGCAGGATGGGCAGCCCGGCGGCATCCGCCGAGGTCCAGCCGTTGGGGCGCAGCACGTTCGTGTTCAGCGCCCAGACCGCGCCTGCGTCGGCGTGCCAGCTTCCGTCGGTGTTGGGATACGCCTTGAACAGTTCATAAGCGAGGCAGGCGGTCTGGTCCACCACGATGACGTGGCGGTCGCTGGTGCTGTTCGGGCCACCCTGGATCGGGGCGTTCGTCGGCACCGGGTAGGGGCCGGGTTCGCTCTGGCTCGTATAAAGGAAGCTCATCGGCACACGGGGCTGGATACCCGGTACGGTGATGAACGGGATGCCAATGGGGCCGCCGTTCCAGGTGCCCGCCGCGAAATCGGGGTGGAGGATCGAGCTGAGGCCGATGGTATTCATATAATTGGCCGAGTTCGGATGGATCGGTAGTCCGGCGATGTTACGATGCCAGATGTTGCTGGCGGGCAGGAAGACGCAGCCGGTCGGGGGGGACACAGGGGTGCTGGTCGGCAGGATCGGCACGGGGGTGCTGGTCGCGGGCGGCGCGGTAAGCAGGCGGGCCACGTCGATCACTTTGCTGGCCTGGGCGCGGGTGGTCGCGCCGAAGGGCCGGAAATAGAAGCCGGGGCACGGTTCATTCGCCCCGCCGCAGGGATAGCCCGCGATCACGCCATAATTGGCGACCCGCTCCACAAAGCCAAAGTAGGCGCTGCTGGTCGGTACATCCTGGAAGGTTGGATTGGCGGGGGTATAGGCCGTCCAACCCTTGGCGTTGACGATCATCTTCGCGATCTGCCCGCGGGTGATGCTCGCATTGGGCCGGAAATAGGGGCGGCTCTGGCCGTTGCACGGCTCACCCGCGCCGCCGCAAGGATACCCGCTCGCCAGGCCGTGGGCCGCGCCCACCTCGACAAAGGGGAAGAAGGTGTTTGTCGTCGGCACGTCGGCAAAGGTCGCCGTGCTGGGCGGGGTGCCGCTGATCGCCAACGCCTGGACGATCACTTTCATGATCTGGCCGCGGGTGATCTGGTTGTTGGGGCGGAAGGTGCCGTCGGGATAGCCGGAGATGGCGTTGAGCGAGGTCAGGTTGGTGACGTAAGAATAAAACCAATCGCTGGGGCAAACATCCGAAAAGGTGGTGCCGGAGCAGTTGGTCGAAGGGGCTTTGTCTGCCGCGACATGCTTCAAACCGACCGCCAGGGCCAGGACTAACGCCAGGGCCACAAAGAAGGCCCGAAAGGAAAATAAGCGAGCAATCATAAAAGGGTACCTCAAAGATCTAGCGATTGTGCTGGATAATAGCGGGCGAATAGGCGAGAACGCATTGGACGGCATACGGGCGGGCGGCGCTGCCCCTGGACCCAACGCAATAATGTGTGAGCGGTTGATCAATTTCTTCACTGCTGTGACCCTCCTTCATAGTCACGCCACGTCCACGTTCGGGGCGTTTCTAGATGGTACGTTTTGCGCTTTTGAACTGTGCTGACACCTCCTTGTGTAGCCATCCTTATTGTATGGGTGCGCGTCCGATTGCGGAATAGCACGATGGTCCGCAAAGGGCTAGTACGGAGTGGGACACCTGCCCAGGGTAAGTCCACCGCAAAGTACTAGTTGAACGTGACAAAAGGAGTACCATGTTTAGAGGTGTTGCTACACCCGTGTAAACGGGAGGTGCCCAAGGAGCGGAGTAGAAGCTGGTGCCAGAAATTAGCAAAAGGTGGGTGGAAAAACGGCTAATGTTAATGTTATTTGGGTTTCATACGCCTGATCCAGGCCGGGGGTGGCTTTGTCAAGCGGGGGCGGATCATGCAGTGGGGAATAGCCGCGCCTGGGTGGGGTACCAGGACAGATGGTACGCAAATAGACCCCGCCCGGCGGGGTGGGGCCAGGGTCTAGGAGTAATTACCGATGGGGATGTAGTATCATCGGTGGCGGGGGTACCAGGGAAGCGTAGTAGTAACGGGGTGCGCGGGGGCTAGAGCAGGTCTTGGGGGCGGTGGGCGTAGAATTCGGTGAAGCCACATTCGGTGCAAACGAGGGCGGCGCAGGTGGTGCGGCGGCGCTTCACCCGGTCGCCGAGGAAGGAGCCGAGTCGCCGTTCCAGACCGACCGGCCCGGCGAAGCCTTCGGGGATGGCCGCCGCCCAGATGCGCCCGCCCCGGCACTTGGGGCAGGGGTCGGGTGCCCATTCGGCATCAGGGGTGGGCGGGCCGAGGCGCTGGGTGGGGCGGTCAGGAGGCGGCTCATCGTCGGGGCCGGGCAGGCGACGGGTGGGGTGGTCCATCAGGTCACCGCTTCCAGCGGCACTCCGGCGGCGCACAGCGGGCAATCTGCCGGGAGCCAGATGCCGGGGTCCATATCGGCCAGGTTGACCAGGGGGATCGCCTGGGCGGCGGCGAAGCTGGCGGCGGCCCCGGTCATCACCAGCAGCGCGCCGAGGGCCACCGGCTGCGCCCCGCACGCCTGGAGGTCGGCCCAGGTGCCGCGCACGGCAGACCCGGCGCTGATCACATCATCTACCACCGCTACTGCCTTGTCGCGAATACGCTCGCGCAAGGGTAGGGGGATGCGATATTGCACGGCAAAGAGGGCATCGCCGGGCGGGGGCGCGAATCGTTCGGCGTAATAGAACTCTACATCTAATGTAGCCGCGATCATCTGCGCCAGGAACGCCCCGCCGACCAGCGGCCCGCAGATGGCCGCAGGCCGGTAGGGGGCCAGTTGCCCGGCCAGCGCTTGGACGAATGGGTGCAGGACGGTAGGGCGCACGAACCAGGGGTCGAGATCCAGCCACAGTTCGCCGTGGTGCCCCGATTCGAGGCGGAAATGCCCCCCGGCGGGCGGCGGCCAGATTGAGCAGGGCGTCTTGCATCAGCCTAGACTAAATTCCATACACATTGTCCTTGTTTCTTATAGGTATAAATTAGGAATTGCTCAACCATCCTGGCGCAATCACGATCTTTCGAGAAGGTTTCAAAATCAGTAGCGAGGCCGTTGATGCGAAGTGTCTCAAATTTGAAGAGGCAAAGGGAAAGGCTAGTTCGCTCGATTTCTTCGCTAAGATGTTCAAAGACGTTTATGTTGGTCATACCTTTATGTTTGTGCAGGTAATAACGGATACGGTTCTGCAAACTTTTGGTAAACAAGCCACAATAGAAGACAGGATCGCTGCTCTGCCATGAATAGCACCCGCATTGGTAGGGTATATCTCTGGCAGCTCTTATGAGAGCTGTGTTAAAAAGATCCCGACCTCTTACTAAAGGAGTTCCTTGAGGAACAGGATGAACCTCTTCCCAATTCCACCCGGAAATTACCAACGAAAGATCCACCTGACACCTCCTCTTGTGCAGAAAGAACTAGCCGCGAACGAAACTGTGTCCCGTAAACACGGACACCAGCCCCGGAGGGGCGGCAGATTCTAGCCCACGGTGCCA
>JBBSEL010000371.1:0-5037 GCA_038239755.1 Chloroflexia bacterium
CTGGAGGAGGTCTACGTCAAGCGGGCCATGATCGCCAATGCCGCCGAGGTGGTGGCCCTGGCCGGTGCCGAAAAGCTGGGCACCGCCACCTCGTTTGTCATCGCCCCGATCCACGAACTGACCCACCTCGTGACCGAGCGCACCGTGCCCGAAGAGGTCTTGCAAGCCTACCGGGCGCACAATATCACCATCATCCAGGGCTAAACGGCGGCAGCGCGGGGTCCGATGGGGCGGAGTTCTCGCTAACATGCTATAATAGCCGATATGCGACCATCGTTCGGCCTGATCTGGTAAAGGGAGACTGCCCACCCGCTCGTATGCTCAAGGATCATCCACCGGCCCCCGACCCCCCCGCGATCATCTGTCCGGTTTGCGGGCGGCCCGCCGACCCGACCCTCTTCGCGCGACACACCCGGGTTGACCCGCAAATCAAAGAGCTGGTCGCCCGCACCCACTCCGGCTGGGAGCCGGCGCAGGGATTGTGCCCGGCGTGCGTGCTCACCGCGCTCGACACCCTCGTCTCGCTGGGACTGGACCCCTACGCCGCGCTGCGCCACGCCGACCTGACCCACTCCGACCCGGCGGTGACGGTCCACGCGCCGCCCGCATTGCCCGTGCCGCTGCGGCTCCATGCCAACCCGCTCCTGCGGGGCCGGGGCGTGGTCATCGCCTGTGTTGATTCGGGCTTCTACCCCCACCCCGACCTGACCCAATCGCAGACCCGTATCCGTCTGACCGTGGACGCGACCCAGACCCCCCCGCGTGAAGGGGCCGATTTCAGCCGCCCCTTGCGACGAAGCTGGCACGGCATGATGACCAGCGTGGTCGCGGCGGGTAATGGCTTGCTCTCGAACGGGCGCTATCGGGGCATCGCCTCCGAGGCCGAACTGGTGCTGATCCAGGTGGGGCAGGAGAACCTGCGCATCCCCGAAAGCGATATCGAACAGGGGTTGCGCTGGCTGCTGGCGAACCACCTCCGCCTGGGGGTGCGGGTGGTCAACATCTCGCTGGGCGGCGACGAAGAGGCGCACACCCAGCGGAACACCCTGGACCGGATCACCGAGCGGCTAATCGCCGCCGGGCTGGTGGTGGTGGCGGCGGGCAACGCCGGGCGGCAGGTTATCCTCCCCCCGGCCAGCGCGCCCCGCGCCATCACTGTCGGCGGGGTGGACGACCGCAACCTGCTCCACGTCCACGCCGAACGCTACAGCCTGTGGCGCTCCAGCTACGGCCCGACCCTGGCCGGGCACCAGAAGCCGGAACTGGTCGCCCCTAGCATCTGGATCGCCTCGCCCATCCTCCCCGGCACCCGCCAGCACCGCGACGCCGGGCGGCTGGCCTACCTGCTGGGGCTATCGGGCGAGCAGTTGATGGCCGAACTGCTGAAACAGGCCCGCACTCTGCGCCTGCGCCCCGAACAACTGACCCCGCAATTCACCCCGGAGGATCTCTACGCCACCCTGGCCCGGCGTATGGTCCAGCGCAACTGGCTGTCGGCCCACTACCAGTTCGTGGACGGCACCTCGGTGGCCGCGCCCATCGTCACTTCGGTGGTGGCGCAGATGATCGAGGCCAACCCGACCCTACGCCCCGACAAGATCAAGCAGATTTTGATGGATACCGCGATCATGGTCCCCAATACCGAGGCAGCCCGGCAGGGCGCGGGCGTGGTCAACCCGGTCGCGGCGCTGGCACTGGCGATGCGGGCGCGGGGCGGGCCGCTGGTGGGGCTGCCGATGTCGCCCCAGGCCGGGCGCAACTCGGCCAGCTTCGTCTACTACCATCCCCAGGCGCACACCGTAGAGTTAATCGGGGAGTTCAACCGCTGGCTGCCGGGCGAGGCCCCCTTCCGGCGCGAACGGCCCGGCGTCTGGCGGGCGAGCCTGCGCGGGCTGGCCCCCGGTCGCTACCGCTACAAGTTCCTGGTAGACGGCATCCACGCCGTGGACGACCCCGAAAACCCGCTGAAAGAGCCGGACGGCTACGGTGGCTTCAACACCGTGCTCTCCCTGCCCCGGCGCGAATGACCCCCAGCCCCAGTGCGTGGTCACGGTAAGGGGTGGTGATAGAGGATCGACACCCCCTGTTCCAGCACCAGATCGTCCTGCCCATCGTAGCTGACGGCGTGTAGCGCGCCCTGATCGACCACGGCCAGCGCCCCGCTGCCCAGGTTCCAGCTTGCGCTGAGGCCCTCCTGGGCGTTCGCGGGCGGCGTGAACGTGTAGAGGGTCGCGGGCTGGGGATTGTTGGTGCGGAGCGAGAGGCTGCGGATGCGGACCTTCAGCGGCTCACTGGCCTGCTCACCGATGGAGGGGCCAACATAGACCATGCGGTCGCCCTGCTGCCAGACCTCCCACGGCCACGACCAATCGGTCGGCGGGAGGTGCAGATCCAGGGGCCGGGTGAGGCCGTTGCGGTCGAGATAGATAAAGTGCGGGGCCAGGGGCGCAGCAACGTCCGCCCAGCCGAGCAACAGGCCCGACGGCAGCGGATAGCGCAAGGTCAAATCTTCGGTGCCCGCCTGGGGAGCGGACCACAAAACCGGGTCGGGCTGGGCGGGATCGATCAGCGTGATCGCCCGATCCCATACCTCCGCCCCCCCGATCAGCGCCTTGCCCGCATACGCGCCCGTCTCGATAAACGGGATCCACAACCAGCTATGCGCCGACGAGGGGTTGGGGGGGCTGCGGCGGAGGATAGTGGGCGGGCGGCTGCCGTCCAGCGCCAGATCAACGAGGCGGTGGGCCGGATTGGCCCCCCCGTTGGCGGGGGTGAACTCGTCCAGCAGCACGAAACGCTGATCCGGGCTGAGCCTGGCCCGCCCGACCACCGCGTCGCGCTCGGCCACCAGCCGCCGCTCGCCCGTCACATCGGCCAGGTAGAGATCGGTGTGCGGCGCAGTGATCGTGTTGCGCGAGTAGTCACCGAGCAGCAGCACGCCGTCGTCCTGGGGCTGATCCAGTAAGGCCCAGGCGGCACCGGGCAGGCGGAAGGTCCCGGTGAGCGGGCTGGCGTAGGGCTGGTACACCCGTTCGATCTTATTTAAAGCGGTGTCTATGCCGGTGAGGCGCGGGTCCGTGGAAGAATCGGGCACCGCATCATAAACCTCCTCCACCACCGCGTGGGCACCGCATGTATACACGCCGGGATCCTCGGCAGACAGGGCGAGCGACTGGAAAACGAGGGACGCGGTTTGCTGCCGGGCAACCATCAACCGGCGGTCGGTGCCGGATGTAGCATCGGGGCTGCGGTCGGAGGGATCGAGGGGAAGGGCAGACGACCCGACCGCAGGCGCGGGCACGTCATAAACGGCGATACAGCCGCTGCCAGACCCGCGCACAATGCTTGTGGTATCGGAGTTCTGGAGCCACACCCAATGGTCCGCCTGATAGAGATAGAGGCCGGGGGGATGGGCGGTCAGGCGCGTGGCGATCGTGCCGCTCAGGGCAGCGGTATACACCTGCTGCTCGGCAGCAATGCGGCGGGCCGCGCTGTCGCGGAACCCCGGCTGGATCGCCCCCAGCGCCCGCAGGTCGCGCAGGGCGGCGAACGGGCGGGCATCCGCCGCCTCGCGTACCCCGGCGGTATAGAGTTGATCGCGGTGGGTGATGGTGGTTGCCGCCTCGGCGGCCCGCGCCGGAGCGTCTTTGTAGTCGGCAGCCTCCAGATAGGCAGCACGGGCGGCGTCCCAATCGTGCTGGGAGGCCGCCCGTTCGCCTGCGCGGTAACTACTGATGAGGTGCTGCGTCCGCACCGTGTCCCACGCCGTCCAGCCGAGGATGCCCCCCAGCAGGAGCAGCCCCAGCAGCACGTCGAGGCGCAGCCAGCGCCGGGGCGGCACAGGCGCATCCCGCTTCGGCTCTTCCAGCCAGGTGATATCGGTTTCGTCGTCGTGTGCCTGCATGGTTCCCGCACTGGTGGGCTGGGTGACGAGTACGTAAAAGAGGGCGCAGCAGAGAGGGCATGTCGCCCGGTTCCCCTCCTTTACATTATAACCTACACCAGCCCCGGACAACGGGTTCCCGCCTTTATCGCACGCCGAGCAGCAATTCCACGGTCAGTTGGTCAAGCCGCTCATAGGGCAGGCCCCGCGCCCCTAGCCCCTGCCGATCCACGGTCAGGTTCTTCAGCGCCGCCGCCTTGTCGGCGCTGTAACCCCCACCCCACTGCGGCTGGCTGCCGTCTTCGGCGTTGATCGCCTGGAGCAGCGCCTGGATCTCGGTATCGGCGTTCCAGCGTTGCGCTTTTTCTTTCAGGATCAGGTAGGTCCGCATACAGCCGCGGGCGAAGTCCTTCACCCCTTCGTAGTCCTCGGTGCGGTAGGCGTGCGCGTCGTAGTGGCGGCTGCCGCTGTAGCCCACGTCTTCGAGGAATTTGACCAGGAAGAAGGCTGTTTTCAGGTTGACCGCGCCGAAGCGGAAATCCTGGTCGTAGCGGCCAAACGCCTGGTCGTTCAGGTCGATGTGGAACAGTTTCCCGGCATCCCAGGCCTGGGCCACCCCATGCAGGAAGTTCAGCCCAGCCATGTGTTCGTGCGCCACTTCGGGGTTCACCCCAAACCGCTCCGGGTGGTCGAGCGTGGGGATGAAGCCGAGCATATGGCCGACCGTCGCCAGGTACATGTCGCCGCGCGGCTCGTTCGGCTTCGGCTCCAGGGCAAAGCGCAGGTCGTAGCCCTGATCCAGCGCATAGTCGCAGAGGAAGTTGAGCGCCTCGCGGAATCGCTTCAGGCTTTCGACCGGGTTTTTCGAGCCGTCGGTCTCGGTGCCTTCGCGCCCGCCCCAAAAGACGTATAGTTGCGCGCCACATTCGACCCCCAGGTCGATCGCGCGCATCGTCTTTTGCATGGCATAGGCGCGCACCGCCGGGTCGTTGGAGGTGAACGCACCGTCCTTAAAGGCCGGGTCGGTGAACAGGTTGGTCGTCGCCATCGGCACCACCAGCCCGGTCTCCTTCAGCGCCGCCTTGAAGTCGCGGACGATTTGATCGCGCTGGGCCGGGGTCGCGTCAATCGGCACGAGGTCGTTGTCGTGGAAG
>JBBSEL010000372.1:0-5003 GCA_038239755.1 Chloroflexia bacterium
GAGCAGCGGGGGCGGGGCGCGCTACAGCGGCGACAGCGAGCCGACCGGGCGCGTCTTCGGCGGCAGCGGGCGCAGCACTACCAGCAGCGGGGGCAGTAGCGGCGGGAGCAACTACCGCGAACCTTCCAGCCGGACCCCGCAACCGCCCGCTCGCACGCCGAACCGGTCGGCCAATCCCCCGCCGCCCACGCCGCAACCCACCGGCTTCCGGGCGGGCGACAAGGTACGGCATACCACCTTTGGCGAGGGGATCGTGGTGATGACCAAAGCTGCGGGGGGGGGCGATGAAGAAGTGACGGTCGCCTTCGCCGGGCAGGGGGTCAAGCGCCTGCTGGCAAGCATGGCCCACCTCGAAAAGCTGTAAGATCGGCAACGACCCGCCGGATCATCCCACCCACGGCAGCAAGGGCACAGTGTGCGCCCCGGCAACGGGTTGAGCCGCTCCAGGCGGGTCGGGTTTCGCGGAGGGTAAAGGTAAACGGCTAGCCGCTACCCAGGCCCGGAACATCCCCCAGGCTTAATAATGCAGACTGTGGGAAGTGGAAGCAGCGGCGGCGGTGGCCTGGGCCAGGCTCTGCTGCGCCTGCACAAAATCGGTGGCTTCCTTGCAGGTGTGAAAGAGATTGGGCGCGGCACCGCCGATCACGGCGGCCAGGCGTAGGTTCATCCGCGCGTAGATGTCGGCGGAATGCGCGGCAAACACGACCTGGCTGGCGGCACAGAAGGTGCGGAGCGCGTTTCCATACTGGCGCATCACCTCGGTTTCGACTCGCCAGGAGTCGAAATTAGCGACCAGATAGATCGGTTTCCGCAACGGGCGCACGTAATCATCCAGGACATTAAACAACTGCCGGACTTCTACCTCGCTGACGAGCACGCCATCAAAGCTCGCCTCAACGAGGTTGGTGCGGTGGTTATACTTGCAATCGACGGTGAAGGCCATGTTCCACCCCGGCGGTCTAGGGCGTGTGCGCCAACAACAAAGCGCCCGAAGACGATGCGCGGCCCTCTCCCCGGAGAGAGCCGAAAGACCCCTATGCCCCTATACTACCCTATGATGTGGTGATCACCCGTCAAGCGGTGCATGGCGGGGCGGTCATGATACGTATGAAACTCAATAATCAATAGTTCTCGGCCAATTCGCTGTCATGCTAAAGAGAGGAGGGGGTTCACTGGAACCCGATCTCATTATAGCAACTCTTGGACCAACTGTCCAGGGCCATAGGTCACAATTCTTGATGCGCCTATCGCTAACCCTGATCGTATAGCCGGAGGAACCCCCTGTGCCCGACCGAGGCCCGTTGTCCATTTTGTTCGTGTTCGCCTGGATCGTCGTGGGTGGCGAAGAAACCGAAGTGCGGCTGCTGGCCCGTACCCTGCCCCGCGACCGCTACCGGATCAACGTCGTGGCCTGCTTTCGCAAGCCGAACATGCCCACCACCACCACCGACCAACTGGCCGCCCTGGGCATCGCGGTGGACCCGACCCCCTACACCCTGAGCTACGAGGACACGGTGGTCTACCTGCGCGACCGGATCCGGCGCGAACGGCCTGATGTGGTGGTGGCGGTGCAGGGGGTGCGCGACATCATTGATGCCTACCGCCAGCTCCCGCCCGCCGAACGCCCGCCGCTGATCGAGCATGGCGGGCTGGTGGACGAGGCGAGCGTCACCGCGAAGGACTTCACCACCCGCTATGTTGGCGTGTGGAGCGCGATCACCGCCGCCGCCGCCCCGCTCCTGGTCGACCCGGCCCATGCGCTGACCATCCCCAGCATGGTCGATCTGGACGAGTTCGACCCAGCCCAGCGCGCCGGGGTGCGCCAGGAATGGGGGCTGGTCGAGGGAGAGGTGGCGCTGGGCTGGGTCGGGCGTTTCGATCCCAAGAAGCGAGTGGAGGACTGTCTGGAGGCGGCCTACCGGGTCGCCGCCACTCGGCCCCAGGCACGCTTCGTCTTGATCGGCGGGCCGGATGCCTTCTTCCCCGAATACCGGGATCGGTTGGTGGCCGAAGCGACGGCTCGCCTGAGCGACCGAGTAATCTTCACCGGCGACCGCGACGACGTGCCGCGCCTGCTTATGGGGCTGGATAGCCTGGCCTGGTTGTCTGAGGGCGAGGGGATGCCCCATGTGATCGCCGAGGCCGGGGCGGCCCGCCTGGCGGTGGTCGCTACCCGCGACGGCGGCAGCCCGGAACAGATTACCGATGAGGTGAGCGGCCTGTTCGTGCCTGCCCGCGACCCCGCCGCCGTCGCCGCCGCCCTGACCCGGCTGATCGATGACCCCGCCCTGCGTGTCCGGCTCGGCGCGGCCCTGCGCCACAAGGTCGAGACGACCTACGCCATCCCGGTGGTCATCCCCCAGTGGGAACAGCTTTTCGCCGGGGTGCTGCGCGAACGGGAGTAACCGCCGACCACGCCAAAGCCCCGGTAGAGCGGTGCTCTAGCGGGGCTTTGCGATTGCTGGCGCGGGTGATTACAGGCGCACTGTCCAGTTAAGCTGCTTGGCTTCCACGTCCTGGCGGCTGTCTACCCCATAGCGCAGTGCCCCCAGGGCCAGCGCCACAAAAAATGTCAGTGCATACAATACTTCCAACATGACCGGGTCTCCTTTCCCACCGGCTCACCTTCAGCGGGTGGGCAGGGTGACTTTCCTACACACTCATTATACCTGCTCCTCAGCCGCCCCGCCTCCCCAACAAGCCCCGTCTTTGCTGGGACGTTAGGCCGGGGCAGCGGCTACATCGGAAGGCGGAGGGGGGTGGGATTAGGGCGTAGCATAGGCAACAGACCCGCGACAGAGGTGTCGCGGGTCTGTTTGGAAGGCGGGGCGGGGCGGCGCTTACTTCGTGCTGCGCCCGCGCTCCTCGATGGGGATCCAGTGCGCCTCCTGCGGGCCGATGTACTCGGCACGAGGGCGGATCAGGCGGTTGTCGCCCAGTTGCTCCAGGATGTGCGCGATCCAGCCGCTGACGCGGGAGACAGCGAAGATCGGGGTGAACAGGTCGCGGGGGATACTCAGGGCGTTGTAGACAATGCCCGAGTAGAAGTCGACGTTGGGCAGGAGCGGCTTGGAGCGGCTCGCCATATAGTCGGCGATGCGTGAGGCTTTGTCGTAGTCGGTGGTATCGCCCGCCGCCTGCGACAGTTCCAGCGCCATACCCTTGAGGATCTGGGCGCGGGGGTCGCCGTTCTTGTAGACGCGGTGGCCGATGCCCATGATCTTGCCACCCCGGCCCAGTTCGGCCTCGGCGTAGGGGACCGCCCCTTCGGCATTGGGGATCTCGCCCAACATCGCCATCACTTCTTCGTTCGCCCCGCCGTGCAGCGGCCCCTTCAAGGTGCCGATGGCCGACACCACGCCCGAATAGATATCGGACAGGGTAGCGACGGTGACGCGGGCGGCGAAGGTGGAGGCGTTCAGTTCGTGGTCGGCGTGCAGCACCAGGGCCACGTTGAAGATGTGCTGTTCGCGGTCGTTCGGCAGCTTACCATGCAACTGGTAGAGGAAGTTGCCCGCGATGTCGAGGTCGGGGCGGGGAGCGACCGGTTCCAGCCCGGCGCGATAGCGATAATAGGTGGTGACCAGCGCGGGCATCTGGGCCAGCAGGCGGATCGCCTTGCGCTCATTCGCCTCGCGGGACGAGTCGGCCACGTCGGGATCGTAGAGGCCGAGCATGGAGACAGCGGTACGCAGCACATCCATTTGCAGCGCGTCTTTGGGGAACTGCCGGAGGAAGCCGACCACTTCGGCGGGGGGGTTCAGGTTCTGGCGGATCTTCGTGTTGAAGTCGCGCAACTCGGTTTGGGTCGGCAGTGCCCCATACCACAGCAGGTAGACGACTTCTTCAAACGACGCATGATCGGCCAGCTCTTCAATGGTAATCCCCCGGTACGTTAACGTCGCACCGATGATCGAGCTAATCGCCGATTGAGTCGCAACGACATCCTCCAGACCACGGGAGGCGAGTGTCATAATAAAATGCCCTCCTTTGGGACAAACAGCAACTTTGCCATAGACAGAGAATTCACACGCCTACCGACAGCAGGCGAAGCGGTTTCATTATACCATATGTGGACAAGCGGAGGCAGGGCGACGCGCCTTCTCACCCCCCGGCGAGGATTACTTGCCCCAGCCCCAGGAGGTGGATCAGCACCCAGGCCGCCGTGTGGACCGCCGACACGCTGAGATAGGCGGTCAGGGCCAGGCGGCGGGCGCGGCCTGGCGGCAGCCGCAGGAGCAGCGTCACCGCCAGCAGTGTCGTCGCCAGTGCGGACAGCGAGAGCAGATCCCAGTCGTTGCGCGGGCCGAGGTCGGGGTTCCAGGCCGTGCTGTAGAAGAACATGCTCGCCGCGCCCACCATCAGCGTGCCCAGCGCGGGCACCGCCCCGGCCAGCCGCCGCACGCCAGGCCAGGCCAGCGCGCCGACCAGCACGATGGTCAACAAGGCCAGCGGCGCGGTCAGTAGTTGCTCCTGTACCACCGCGCCCAGGTGCGCCCAGGAGAAGTAAACGTAATGCTCGTAGGGCGTGGTAGGGGTGAACAACTGCATCATCGTGTGCCCGTCCGCCCCGCCCATTTCGGCCAGCCCTTGCTGGAGCCGGATTGTGTTGTACCCGTCGATCAGCGCCACGCTGACCATGATCGCCATGATCGCCACGCCGACGGCCACGCCCTCGGCCCCCTCACGCAGCGCTGTGCGCCAGCGGGTGGCAGGCGGCAGGGTGCGCGCCCGCAGGAGCCAGGCGGCGACTACCATCGGCCCCCACCATAGCGCCGAGCCGTGGAACAGCGGGGCCAGCGTCGCCGCCGCCCCCACCGCGCCGAACGGCAACCGCCCTTGCGTATACTGCCAGCAGGTCCACAGCACGAACAGGCTGGCGACCTGGACCAGGGCGTAACTTTCGACATAGCCGAAGTAGAGCAGGATGTTGCCGATGGCGATCAGCCCGGCGATGATTACCCACGCCTCGCGCCGGGTGCGGCCCAGCGCCCGCCCCAGCA
>JBBSEL010000373.1:0-4997 GCA_038239755.1 Chloroflexia bacterium
CGAGAACAACTGGCTCTATCGCGGCACGCGCTCGATGCCCTGGTGTATGCGCTGCGGCACGTCGCTGTCGCAGCATGAGATGACCGACTCGTACAAGGAGATGGTCCACCGCTCGGTCTTCGTGCGCGTGCCGATCACCACAGAAGGGCACGCGGGCGAGTGGCTGCTCCTGTGGACGACCACGCCGTGGACGCTGTCGGCCAATGTCGCCGCCGCTGTCCACCCCGACCTGGACTATGCGTGGGTGCGGCAGGGTGAGTATGTCTATTACCTGTCGAAGGGCACGCTGGGCCGCCTCAAGGGAGCCTATGAGACGCTGGGCATGGTCAAGGGGCGGGATCTGCTGGGGCTGACCTACACCGGCCCGTTTGACGAACTCCAGGCCCAGCACCGGGTGACCCACCGGGTGATCGCCTGGGAAGACGTGGGCGAGGAGGAAGGCACCGGCATCGTCCACATCGCGCCGGGCTGCGGGGCCGAGGACTTCGAGTTGAGCAAGGTCCACGACCTGCCGGTGCTGGTGCCAATCGACGAGAACGGGGCCTATATGCGCGGGTTCGAGCCGCTGGTGGGCTACAACGCCATGAACGTGGCCGAGGTGATCTTCGCCAGCATCGACCAGAAGGGGATGCTCTACAAGACCGAGGACTACACCCACCGCTACCCGGTCTGCTGGCGCTGCGGCACCGACCTGGTGTTCCGCGTGGTCAGCGAGTGGTTCATCAGCGCACAGGAGATCCGCCCCCGGATGAAGGCCGCCGCCGAGGCAGTGCGCTGGATGCCGGTGGAAGCGGGCAAGCGGATGCAGGACTGGCTGAACAACATGGGCGACTGGTGCATCAGCCGCAAACGGTACTGGGGCCTGCCCATGCCGATGTGGATCTGCCATGCCTGCGAGCACATCAACCAGCCGGGCAGTCTGGAAGAACTGCGCGACATGGCCGTCAATCCCGAAGTGGTGGACGCCCTGCCGGAACTGCACCGCCCGTGGATCGATGAGGTGCTGGTGCGCTGCCAGGAATGCGGCGAGTCGGTCAAGCGCATCCCCGAAGTGGGCGACTGCTGGCTCGACGCCGGGATCGTGCCGTTCAGCACGATGGGCTACCTGGGCGACGGGCCAGGCCGCGAATACTGGGAGAAGTGGTATCCCGCCAACTTCATCACCGAGATGCGCGAGCAGATCCGGCTCTGGTTCTACTCGCAATTGTTCATGTCGGTGACGCTGGAAGACCGTGCCCCCTACGAGCAGGTGCTGGTCTACGAGAAGGTCCACGACGAGCAGAACCGCCCGATGCACAAGAGCTGGGGCAATGCCATCGAGTTCAACGAGGCCGCCGAAAAGATGGGGGCCGACGTGATGCGCTGGCTCTATGCCGGGCAGAACGTCAAAGAGAATATGCGCTTTGGCTTCGGCCTGAGCGAGGAGATCACCCGCCGCCTGCTGACGCTGTGGAACACCTATAGCTTCTTCGTCACCTACGCTAATCTCGATGGCTTCGACCCGACGAAGACGCCGACGGTGCCTCCGCTGGAGCGCGGCGAACTGGACCGCTGGATTCTGGCCCGGTTGCACGAACTGGTGCAACTGAGCATCCGCGAGATGGACGACTTCGATGTGGCGACGGTGACGCGGCAGGTCGAAGCGTTCGTGGAAGACCTATCGAACTGGTACGTGCGCCGCAGCCGCCGTCGCTTCTGGAAGAGCGGCGACGACACCGACAAGCGGGCCGCCTACTGGACGTTGTATGAAGTGCTGACCACGGTGACGAAGCTGCTCGCCCCGGTGATGCCCTTCCTGGCCGAGGAGCTATACCAGCACCTCGTGGCCGAGGTCGATCCGTCGCAACCGGTGTCGGTCCACCTGTGCCGCTATCCCACGGCGGACGAGGCGCTGATCGATGAGGTGCTGTTGAGCAACACGGCGCTGGTGCAGCGGGTGGTGGAGTTGGGCCGCGCCGCTCGCGCCCGGACCAAGCTGAAGGTGCGCCAGCCGTTGGCCGGGATCCATGTCTATGTGCCCAACGCCGACGACCGCGCCGCGCTGACCCGAATGCAGGATCAGGTGCTGGAAGAGTTGAACGTCAAGCAGTTGATCCTGACCAAGGATGCCGGAGAACTGGTCAGCTACGTGATCAAGCCGAACCTGCCGGTGCTGGGGCCGAAGCTGGGCAAGCGGCTGGGGGCGATGCGTGCTGCCCTGGCGACGATGGACCCGGCGATGATCGCGGGCACCGTGGCCGAGGGCAAACCGCTCATGCTCACGCTGGCGGGCGAGGATGAGCCGTTAGAACTGGCTGCCACCGACCTGCTGGTGGAAACCCAGCAGCGCGAAGGCTTCGCCGTGGAGCAAGACCGGGGCGTGGTCGTCGCGCTCGACACGATGTTGACCGACGAGTTACGGGCCGAGGGCCTGGCCCGCGATCTGGTCCGCCTGATCCAGGATATGCGCAAGGACGCCGGTTTTGCGATCAGCGACCGTATCCACACGACCTATGCGGTGAGTGGCGACGGCGGCGCTGACCGCCTCCGTGCCGCCCTAGCCCAGTACGGCGATTATGTGCAGGCCGAGACGCTATCGCTCGACTTGCACGAAGGCCCCGCCCCGGCGGGCAGCCACCACGCCGACCACACCCTGGACGGCGCGACGGTGACGCTGGCGGTGCAAAAAGCGGATGGGCGGGAACCGGGCGGCGCATGAGTGCTGGTCGGTTCCCGTCCCAGGCTCCCAGGCTGGCGGCCCTGCGTGTGCTGACCATCTGCCTGGGAGTCGTCCTGTTCCTGTACCTGCTGCTCGACGTGAACCGTGGACTGAGTAGCTACGATGAAGGCTATACCGTCTACAGCGCGATGCGCGTGGCCCACGGCGCGGTCCCCTATCGCGACTTCTGGACCGTTTATGCGCCCGGCCAGTTCTATGTGCTGGCCGGGCTGTTCAAGCTGTTTGGCGAGTCGATCCTGGTGGCACGGCTCTGGGACGTACTGGTGCGCTTCGCTCTGGCGGTGGTCGTCTACCGCCTGGCCGGGTGGCTGACCACCCCCACTGTGGCGTGGGTCATGTGGGTGGTCGTTACCGTGGCCCTGATCCCCGGTGGATTGGATTTCTACTATGGGTATGCGGTCTACCCGGCCTTGCTCGGCTGCCTGGGCAGTGTCCTGGCCCTGCTCCGCTACAGCGCGACGGGGCGCAGCCGGCCATTGCTGCTGGCCGGGCTGGCGGTGGGGGTCGCCACGTTGTTCCGGCACGACTTCGGCATATACACCTTTGTGGCCGACAGCCTGGCCTTGGTCGTCTTCGCACCGAAGCACGACACGGCACCCCCGCCGCCAACACACGCGCAGGGGGGAGCCCGGTTCCGGGCTGTGGGGGCGCTGGCGCTTGGCACTGGTGCCGTCGTTTTGTTACCTGCGCTCTATTTCCTTGCCCTGGTGCCACTGGAAACGCTCTGGCGCGACTTAGTTGTCATCCCGGCGACGTTGCTCCGCACGGTATTCGTGCTGCCCATTCCACCCCTGCTGCCCGGCGGTACAGGGTTCAACCTCCCGACTTGGTTAGCCTTCTACTTTCCCCTTCTGGTCTGCGGAGCAGCCGCCACTTTGTTGTTGCTTATGAGCCGCCGCAAGTTGCCGGATCAGGGGCAACGCCTAGCTATCCTCGCGCTGATCGGGCAGGGATTACTACTGTTCTTCCAGGTACTTAGCCGAAATGATTCAATCCACAGGCTGCCCGCTGCTATTTTGGCGCTTATCCTGGTGGGTGTGCTGCTGGGGATCAGCCTGCCGCTGGTCCGCCTGCGGCTATCCCGCGTTATTGTGTACACGACGCTGGCGATCATCGGCATATATTACGTCGGTTTACCAATCATCTTACAACTACGGCTTGTTAATATGTGGGCCAACCCAGAATGCGGCTCAACCTTGCCGCGCTCCGGCTGTATCCGCCTGGATGCAGACCAGCGGCAGGCGGTGACGTATATCCAGGCGCACACGATGCCCGATACGCCGCTGTATGTGGGCCTGCCGCGCCACGATCAGGTGACGGTGAACGAGGCGATGTTCTACTTTCTCGCGGATCGGCCCAGCGCTACCGCTTACCACCAGCTCATGGCGGGAGTGACCACCACGGTGCCGGTGCAAGCGCAAATGGTGGCCGCGCTCACCCGCACCCATGCTCCCTACGTGGTCCTCTGGGCGGGCGGAGAGTGGATGCACGAAGCCAACGGGACGAGCGTGAGCAGCGGTGTCACGATCCTGGACGATTTCCTGGCGCAGCACTACCAACCCGTGGCCCACTTTGGCGACTACACGATCTTGCAGATGCGGTAACACGACAGGTTGAACCACGAAAACACGAAGGCGACGAAGCGCACAAAGCGAAAACGACGAAGGCGGCGAAACGGGCACTTGGGGCGACCAGAAGCATAGCTGCCTCCGCTTGCCTGGGAAGGCGTGAATATCCCTGAATCTTTGCCGTCCGATCTTCGTCGTTTTCGTCCTTTCGTTTCGTCTATTTCGTCCCTTCGTGCTTTCGTGGTTCAACCCGACCCCACCCACAAGGAACCCCCATGCTGGCGACCGCGATCCTCTTTCTCTCACTCGGTCTCGACACCCTGGCGATTGCGCTCGGCCTGGGGCTGGGCGGGTTGCCGCGCAGGCGATGGCTCACAGTGGGGCTGACCTTTGCCTTCTTTGAAGGGCTGATGCCGGTGGTGGGGCTGCTGATCGGGCAGGGCCTCAGCGCCGCGCTGGGCGAAGTCGTCGCTTATCTCGCCGCGCTGATCCTGATCGGCGTCGGCGTGATGGCGATCCGCGAGGCGCTGACCGGCGACGATGACGACGATGCTGCCGGAGTGCCGCCCGATCTGGCCGGGCGGCGGCTTTTGCTGACCGGACTCTCGGTCAGCCTGGACGAGCTGGCCGTGGGCTTTTCGCTGGGCGCGCTCCATGTGCCGTTAGGGCTGGCGCTTGGCTATGTCGCCATCCAGGCCTTCGTCCTGACC
>JBBSEL010000374.1:0-4980 GCA_038239755.1 Chloroflexia bacterium
ATTGTTGGGCACGATGGGATCGGACTCGCCAAAGAAGCCGAGGGTGCGCGTGCCCACGCCGCTCTCGCTCACTTTCGCCAGGCCGATGGTCTCAAACACCTTCTGCAAATAGGGCAGAGGGTCGGCCCCGGTGACGATATGCGGCGACAGGTTGCGGCGCAGCAGTTCTTTGCAGCCGCCGCCCGCCGGGATCAGGCCCACGCCCAGTTCGACCAGCCCCATATAGGTTTCGGCGGCGATTACCGCCCGCGCCCCGGACAGGGCTACTTCGGTGCCGCCGCCCAGCACCCGTCCGAACGGGGCGGTCACCACCGGCTTGCGCGAGAAGCGGAAGGCCATCAGCAGGTCTTGCAGGGCGCGAGTCGCGCTGTCGATCAGCCCCGGTTGGCCCATCTGCACCGCGCCGATGAACAGCCCCAGGTTGGCCCCGACTGAGAAGTCGGCCCCCTGGTTGCCGACCACCAGCGCCTGCCATTCGTCGCCTTCCAGCAGGCGCAACGCTTTGTGCCCCATTTCGATGATCTGCGGGTCGAGCGAATTGGCCTTGGCGTGGAACTCTAAACAAAGCACCCCATCGCCCAGATCGAGGATGCTGGCCGAAGCGTTCTGCTTCAATTCGCGGGCCGTGCCGTGCAGTTCCGACAGGACGATGGCAGCGGCGGGGCGCTCCACCGGCACATACGCGCCTGTTGCCGGGCTATAGACCCCGGTGACCCGCCCGCCCTCGCGTTGATAGAAGGAAGTGATGCCCGCCTGGAGCATCGTCTCCACCCACGGCGCTACCGCGATCCCGGCGACGCGCATCCGGTCAGCGGTTTCCCGCACGCCCAGCGCGTCCCAGATCTCGAACGGTCCCAGTTCGGCGTTGAAGCCCCAGCGCAGCGCGTTGTCGATAGCGGCCAACGAGTCGGCCACTTCAGGCACCCGGCGGGCGGCATAGGCCAGCGTCGGCAGGGTGGTGTTGATGATGTAGTCGCCGCCCCGGTCACCCGCGCCCCCGGCGAAGATCGCCTTCAGCCGCGCCCCGGTCGGTTCGATCCCCTTGACCTTGCCGTATAGGTCGAAACGCGGCTTGACCGGCGCTTCGTACTCGCCGGTCTGGAGGTTCAGCGGGTAAAAATCGCTGCCCTCCGCCGTCTTGACCCGCTTGTAGAAGCCCGCGCCGCTCTTGTTGCCCAGCGCCTTCTGCTCCAGCAGGGTGCTGATCACCGGGGGCAGGCGGAACGTTTCGCGGCTCTCATCCTCCGGCACGGCGTCATAGAGGTTGCGGGTCACGTGGGCTAGGATGTCGATACCGACCAGATCGGCCAGGCGGAAGGTCGCCGTCTTGGGGTTGCCGATCAGCGGGCCGCTGAGCGTGTCCACTTCTTCGACCGAATAGCCGTGTTCTAGGGCATAGAGCATCCGCACTTGCCCGGCGTAGGTGCCGATCCGGTTGGCGATGAAGTTGGGCCGGTCCTTGGCGATGACCACGCCTTTGCCCAGCGTGCGGGTGCCCCATTCGCGGAACGCGGCGACGATGGCCGGGTCGGTCTCCCCGTTGGGGATCAGTTCCAGCAGCTTGAGGTAGCGCGGCGGGTTGAAGAAGTGGGTGCCCAGGAAATGGCGGCGGAATTCGTCGCTGCGACCCTCCGCAATGGCGGCAATCGGGATGCCCGACGTGTTGCTGGAGACGATCGCTCCCGGCTTGCGGACCGCGTCGATCCGCCCCATCAGCGCCCGCTTCGGCTCCAACTGCTCGACGATCACCTCAACGATCCAGTCGGCCTCGCCCACCTTGTCGAAGTCGTCGGTGAAGTTGCCCAGCGTGACCAGTTTGGCCGCGTCGGGGGTATAGAGCGCAGCGGGCTTGGCCTTCAATTGGCGGTCCCACAGGCTCTCGACGATGCGGTTGCGCACGGCGCGAGAGTCGGCGGTGCGCCCATTCGCCGTGTCGTCGGCGGTGAGGTCCTGGCCCGGCATATCCAGCAGCGTGACCGGGATGCCCAGGCTGGCGAGCAGGGCGGCGATGCCCCCGCCCATCGTGCCCGCGCCGAGCACGGCCACCCGATTAATTGCGATGCTCATCAGACGGTGCTCCTTTGCCCCTAAACGAACGCGGCCACGCCGGTGATCTCGCGTCCGACGACCAGCGTGTTGATTTCGTTCGTCCCCTCATAGGTATAGACCGCTTCCATGTCCACGAAATGCCGGGCGATGTGGTTCTCCAGCAGGATGCCGTTGCCGCCCAGGATCTCGCGGCCCAGCGCCACCACCTGGCGGGCTTTGGCCGCGTTGTTGGCCTTCGCCAGCGAGGCTTGCCCCTCGGTCATGCGGCCCTGGTCACGCAGGTTGCTCAGCCGCCAGGTGGTCAGTTGCATGGCGACGATCTCGGCCAGCATCTTGACCAGCTTCTCCTGGATCATCTGGTAGCCGGCGATGGGCTTGCCGAATTGCTGGCGCGTCTTGCTGTAGGCCAGCGCGATCTCGTAGGCCGCCTGCGCGTGGCCGATCGCCTCCCAGGCCACGCCGTAGCGCGTGTTCTTGAGCACGTTGGCCGTGTCGCGGAAGGAGCGGGCCAGCGGCAGGCGGTTGGCGGCGGGCACCGCGCAATCTTCCAGCCGGATGTCGGCGTTGATCACGGCGCGCTTGGCGATCTTCCCTTCGATGGGGGTGGCGGTGAAGCCGGGCGTATCTTTCTCGACCACATAGCCGCCGACCTGCCCGGTCTCCTCGTCGCGTGCCCAGATGATCGTCACGTCCGCAAAAGTGGCGTTGCCGATCCAGCGCTTGGCCCCGTTGAGGACGTAATCATCGCCTACGCGGCGGACGGTGGTGAGCAGGTGGGAGGCGTCGGAGCCGATCTCCGGTTCGGTCAGGCCGAACGCGCCGATCAGGTCCATACGGGCCAGACCGGGCAGCCAGCGCTGCTTCTGCTCTTCCGAGCCGCAATAATAGATGCTGGACATCGCCAGCCCGCTGGTCACGCCGAAGAAGGTGCAGACCGAGGCATCGCCCCGCGCCATTTCCAGTGCCGCCAGCCCGGTCGCCACGCTGGACAACCCCGGCGCGCCGTAGCCCTTGATCGGCCCGCCGCAGATATTCAGCGCCGCCAGCTTGGGGATCAACTCGAACGGGAACTCGGCCCGCTCCCAGTAGCCGTTGATGATCGGCTTCACATCGGCCTCGACAAAGGCGCGCACCCGGTCCCGCACTTCGCGCTCTTCCGGCGACAATAAGGCATCGAATTCGTAGAAATCGAGGGCCGGGTCGATCGCCGGGGTCTCCGGCGCGGGGGCGGCCTGGGGCAACGTCTCTGTTGATAACGCCATGGATGGTGTCTCCTCGCTTGACGGCTTAATAATTAGCTGCTATAATAGTTTGCACTACAGGTATTTTGTGCTACAAAGTATTATAGAACATCCTACCCGGTCTGTCAAGACGGGATTCCCCTCGGATTGAGGTATTAGTGAGCCTTATGAGCAACGACAACGGACGAACCGACCGCATCGCGGAAGTGGCCGAGACAATGGGCGTGTTGATGTGGCGCGGCCACCGCCAGAGCACCGTCGCCGCCGAACACCTGGGGCTGACCCTGCCGCAGCAATCGGTGTTGCAGGCGCTGGAAGCGGCAGGCGGGCGCAGCACGATGAGCGACCTGGGCCGCCTGACCTATCAGAACCTGGCGACCCTAACTGGCGTGGTGGATCGGCTGATCAAGACCTGCCTGGTCGAACGGGTGCGCGACGAGAATGACCGCCGGGTGGTCCATGTGGTGCTGACCGCCGCAGGGCGCGCTCGCATGGTCGATGCCCGCGCCGCCCGCGCCGCCGACATCAGCGGGATGCTCCAGACCTTCAGCGCCGACGAGATCGCCGCGTTCGATCACCTCCTCCGCAAGTTCATCGCCGGGATGGCGGCCCTGACCGGCACCACCCTCCCCGACGTGCGCGATTCGGCGGTCATCGCTGCCCCCCATGCCGAGGGTGCAGATCTTGCACTCACCACTCATCGTATGCGGTAGGGGCGCACCCGCGTGTGCATATGCGCGTACCTTAATACAGCCCCTCCGGGGCTATAAGCAAGCACCGTGGGCTACTGTCTGACGCCCTTCTAGGGCTATAAGGTACGCGCCGTGTGATCTTTGCGTCATGAGCAGGCGAGGAGGCTGAAGCAGGATGTCCGAGACAACCCAGGCAAACGACCCGGCCCTCCTGGCCGCGATCCGCGAATTTGTGAGCAGCCCGGTGGTGGCCGAGGCCGAACGTGCCTTTCTCACCGACCCGTTCGCCACAGTCTTGCCCCATCTTGATGCGTTGCGGGCCGAGGTGCAGGCGCGGGGGCTGTGGGCACCCCATCTGCCGGGGGCTTGGGGCGGGCAGGGACTCCCGTTGCCCGCCTTTGCTCAGGTCAGCGAGGCGCTGGGGCGCACCCCCATCGGCCACTACCTGTTCAACTGCCAGGCCCCCGACGTGGGCAACATGGAACTGCTGCTGGCCCACGGCACCCCGGCCCAGCAAGAACGGTGGCTGCGTCCGCTGACGGCGGGGGCGATCCGCTCCTGTTTCTCGATGACCGAACCGGAGAACCCCGGCTCCAACCCCACCTGGATGGCGACCACCGCCCGCCGCGACGGGGACGACTATGTCATCGACGGCCACAAATGGTTCACCTCGGCGGCAGACGGCGCGGCCTTCGCCATCGTCATGGCCGTCACCGACCCCGATGCCCCGCCTCACGCCCGCGCCAGCATGATCATCGTGCCGACCGACACCCCCGGCTTCCACCACATCCGCAATATCTCCGTGATGGGCGATCCAGGTGGGGGCTACGCCAGCCACGCTGAGATCCGCTACGAGGGCTGCCGGGTGCCCGCCGCCAATCGGCTGGGGGCCGAGGGGGCCGGGTTCACCCTGGCGCAAGAGCGGCTGGGGCCGGGCCGCATCCATCACTGTATGCGCTGGATCGGCATCTGCGAGCGGGCATTCGACCTCCTCTGTC
>JBBSEL010000375.1:0-4974 GCA_038239755.1 Chloroflexia bacterium
ACTTTTTCTTCTTCGGCGCGCTTCAGCGTCGCTTCGATGAGCGCGGCGGGTTGGGTTGCGCGGGCGATGCTCGTGCCGGGCAGGGCGGTACCACTGGCTTTTGCCGTGCCATGTGCCGCTGCATGTGCTTTTGCCATAGTAAGTGTATCCTCCTCAAGAATAAAGGGTTAACGGTCTCATCTGCTAATCATACCCGTATTTGTCGTGCTGTGCCAAGATCGCGCGCACAAAATCCGCAGGAAGTTTTTGTGCTATTTGCACTTCGTTCGGCGGGACGTTCCTCCCTTTGCTATTGCCCAAACCAGTTGCTATAATTAGCCTTATACATCCGGCTTGTGATACTTTCATCCTAATTATCCTAGAAAAGGAACGATTCTGATGACACAGCACCTGCGAGGCGCACTGCTCCTCCGCCTTTTGACCGGGACCACCGTCCTGGCCCTCACCCTCTTGCTCATCCCGTCGGCCCTCGCTGCCGGGCCGGTCCCGGCCCACGCCGCCGCCCAGACCGATCAGCAGTGCTTTGTCCAGACCGGGCTGTGCATCAGCGGGCGCATCGGCCAGTACTGGGCAGAGAACGGCGGGCTGGCCGTCTTCGGCTACCCCACCAGCGACCAGCATCAGGAGCTGGTCGAGAATCACCCGTTCCAGGTGCAGTGGTTCGAGCGCAACCGGCTGGAACTGCACCCCGAGAATGCCCGGCCCTATGATGTACTGCTGGGACGGCTGGGGGCCGACCGGCTGGGCCAGCAGGGTCGCATCCTGAGCAATCTGCCCAAGGGGCAGGCGGCCACCAACTGCGACTTCTTTGCCCAGACCGGACACTCCGTCTGCGAACCGTTCCGCAGCTATTTCCACAGCCACGGCCTCCAGTTCGATGGGGCGGGCGGCTATAGCGTCGCCGAGAACATGGCCCTGTTCGGGCTGCCGATCAGCGAGCCGACCGAGGAAACGAACGGCAGCGGCGACCATGTGCTGACCCAGTGGTTCGAGCGCGCCCGCTTTGAGTACCACCCCGGCAACCCGGCTTCCTATCAGGTGTTGCTCGGCCTGCTGGGCAACGAGGTGCATAGCGGGGCGGCTCCGGCCTCTGCGCCGCCCGCTCCGGCTCCGGCAGCCCCGGCGGCCCTGCCGAGCGACTGGCTGGGGCGCTTCAACGCCTACCGCGCTGCGGCGGGCCTGGCTCCGGTGAGCGAAGATCCCGCGCTGTCGGCGGCAGCCGCCCAGCACATCCATTACATGATGCTCAACCCCGACGAGTTCAAGCACGACGAAACCCCTGGCCTGCCCGGCTTCACCCCGGCGGGCCAGGAGGCAGCCAAAAACAGTAACCTGTTCCGCTCGTCGCCCGGCTTCACCCCTGCCGACGCCATCGACGGCTGGATGGACAGCCTCTTCCATCGCTTCGGGATGCTCAACGCCGCGCTGACCCACACCGGCTTCGCGCTGGACTGCAACGCGCAGGGTTGTGCTGCCGCGCTCAACGTTCTGAACGGGGCGGACGGCCAACCCAAAGCGGACGGCGTGGCTTATCCCGGTGACGGGCAGCAGAGCGTGCAGGCGGCGTTCATCTCCTGGCAATTCGGCCCGTTCGAGGCCCCGCTCCTGTTGACCAATGCCACCCTACGCGACGGCGCGGGCAACGCGGTGCCGTTCAGCACCACGGCGGCAGACGGCTACTGGAACATCCTGGCGCTCAAGCCGAACAGCCCCTTCGCCGCCAATACCACCTACACCGTAGAAATCGCCGCCACGCAGAACGGCAAGGCGCTGCACAAAGTCTGGAGCTTCCACACGAAGTAAGCCCCGTCCTGGTCCCGCAGTGTGCGCGAAGGGGCACGTCCACCATGAGTGGACGTGCCCCTTCGCCGCGTTATGCCGTAGCAGGTCCGCCGCGATCTGGCTCCGACCCGCTCGCTGAACCGGGCAGCGAGCGCTGCGATAGTAAGACGGTAGTAGTGGTATCGTGTGATGGTGTTGAGTTAGAGAAAAGGAGGACCTGATGCCCTATATCTTTCGCGGCCCGCGAGCGGCGGCAGTGCTGATCCTGCTGGCGCTGCTGCTCAGCCTGGCCCCGCCGGGGGCCGCCCAGGCAGGCACACGCACCTTTCCCGAAACCGGCCAGACCGTCGGCGGGCTGTTTCTGACCTATTGGGACGGCCACGGCGGCCTGCCGCAGCAAGGCTACCCAATCTCGTCCGAGATCAATGAGGTCAGCGATCTGGACGGGCACACTTATACCGTGCAGTATTTCGAGCGCGCCGTGTTCGAGCGCCATCCCGAAAACGCGGGGACTCCGTTTGAGGTGCTGCTGGCGCAACTGGGCACATACCAGTACCGGGCCAAGTATCCCGACGGCGCGCCGGATCAGCACGCCAGCCCCGACAATGCCCGCCTGTTCGCGGAAACCGGCAAGCATTTGGGCGGGAAGTTCCGCGCCTACTGGGAGAGCCATGGCGGCCTGGCCCAGCAAGGCTATCCTATCTCCGAAGAGTTCACCGAGGTTGACGACCTGAACGGGCATTCCTACACGGTGCAATACTTCGAGCGCGCCGTGTTCCAGTGGCACCCCGAGAATGCCGGGACCCCGTTTGAAGTGCTGCTTGCCCAGCTCGGCACCTTCCGCTACCACGCCAGGTACCAGCAGCCGCCTGCCTCGCCGACTGTCGCACCGACCGAAACGCCCAATCCGGCCTGCGCCGATGTGCCGCCTGCCGAGAACATGACACTGACACCGCCCTGCGGGGTGCCCGGCCCGACCTTTGGGATTCTGACGACGAGTCGCGGCCTGCGTCCCGGCGAGCGGGTGACTATGACCCTCACCGAGCCGGACGGCGCGATCCTGGATATCCCTACCGTCAACCGTGCCAACGAGCAGGGCATTTTTGGATTCCGTATCATTTACAACGATCCCATTGCCGACAAGAAAGGTATTTACAAGCTGGTGATCGAAGGCCAGACCTCCCATGCCCGCGCCACTGGCTATTTCAAGATCCTCGCTCCGTGACAGGGTCCAGCGCCTGGCGGTGCTACGGCGACGGCAGCCGTTGCCCCAATCGGCAAATGAGCGGGTAAGCCGGGCGCTGTCTGGCGCAACAAAAAACGGAGGGGCACCGTTTCCGGTACCCCTCCAACCCCAGGAGGAGGATTCCTGCCCGATCACAGGGGGCCGCCTGTGATGCCTGGGCCGGGGTTTATACGTCCGAGTAGAGGTAGAACTCGTAGGGGTGCGGGCGCAACTGCATCGGGCGCACCTCGTGTTCGCGCTTGTACTCGATCCAGGTGGTGATCAGGTCTTCGCTGAACACGCCGCCCTTGAGCAGGAATTCATGGTCGGCTTCCAACGCCTCCAGCACTTCCGGCAGCGAGCCGGGGGTGGAGCGGATGTCGGCCTTCTCTTCGGCGCTCAGTTCGTAGATGTCCACGTCCACCGGGGCGGGCGGCTCGATCTTGTTGATCACCCCGTCCAGCCCGGCCATCAGCAGGGCGGCGAAGGTCAGATACGGGTTGCACGACGGGTCGGGGGCGCGGAACTCGATGCGCTTGGTCTTCGGGTTCTTCGAGTACATGGGGATGCGGACGCAGGCCGAGCGGTTGCGCTTGGAATAGACCAGATTGATCGGGGCTTCGTAGCCGGGCACCAGGCGGCGATAGCTGTTGGTCGTCGGGGCGGCCAGGGCCAGTAGCGCCGGGGCGTGGGCCAGCAGGCCACCAATGTAGTGCCGGGCCATCTCGCTGAGGCCCGCGTAGCCCTCGGCATCGGCAAAGAGCGGCGTGTCCCCGTTCCACAGGCTCTGGTGGACGTGCATCCCCGACCCGTTGTCGCCGAACAGCGGCTTGGGCATGAAGCTGGCGACGTACCCGGCCTGGGCGCAGACGTTCTTGACGATGTACTTGTACTTCATGATGTTGTCGGCCATGTTGACCAGCGTGCCGAAGCGCATATCGATTTCGGCCTGCCCGGCGGTGCCGACTTCGTGGTGCTGCACTTCCACCCGGATGCCCGCCGCTTCCAGCGCCAGCACGATCTCGGAGCGGAGATCCTGGAACTTATCCGTCGGCGGGGTGGGGAAGTAGCCCTCTTTGAAGCGCGGGCGATAGGCCAGGTTCTGCCCCTCGGCCCCCGAATTCCAGATGCCTTCTTCGCTGTCGATAAAATAGTAGCTCGAGTTGGCGGTTTGGTCGAAGCGCAGGGAGTTGAAAATATAGAACTCGGCTTCTGGCCCCCAATAGCTGGTCGTCGCTACTTTGCTTTTGGTCAAATAGTCTTCGGCCCGCTTGGCGATTTGGCGCGGGTCGCGCTCGTAGCTATAGCCGCTGATCGGGTCGTAAACATCCCCGATCACGCTCAGCGTGGGCACCCGCAGCACCGGATCCACAAAGGCGCTGGTCGGGTCCAGCATCAGCAGCATGTCCGATTCGTGAATCTGCTTGAACCCGCGAATCGAGGAGCCATCGAACCCCAGCCCTTCGCTGAAGACATCCTCGTTCAGTTCCCCAATCGGGATCGTGAAGTGCTGCCAGGTGCCGGGCAGGTCCACAAACTTCACATCCACCATCTTAATGCCGTTCGCGCGACACATCTCTAGCACATCGCTTGGACTACTCGCCCCGAACAGGCTCGTTTTATCTTTAGCCATTGAACCCTCTTACCTCCATACACTTTCTAGCTCTCGTGCCTACAGCCTCTTGAGGCACCCTTGCCCCCGCGAAGTCAAATGGGAGAATCTGGGCGGCGTCGCTTCAACTCCGCCACTTCAAGGGTACCGCAATCTCCCCCTTGTGGGCAACGGCAGGCGGAACAAAGTCTTCTGCCAGTTTTTGGGCACTTTGCACAACGATCGCGGAGGACTGAGGACTGAGGACTGAGGTACGAGCAATGAGGTATGAGGTATGAGGTATGAGTAGGGTTAGGATACAGGCGCTCTATCGGGGTCATCCCTACTGCTGGCGTAGGGATGACCCCGATAGAGC
>JBBSEL010000376.1:0-4969 GCA_038239755.1 Chloroflexia bacterium
CTTGCTATCGGGCGAGAAGGCGACACTCTGCACGGCAGCGCCGTGGCCGGTCAGATCGCGGGTTGCCCGGCCCCGCGCGGGGTCCCACAGCCGGACCACACTGTCGGCGCTGCCCGATGCCAGGTAGGCCCCGTCGGGGCTGAAGGCCACTGAGGTCACGCTGTCGGGGTGGGAGAGGGTGGTCTCGCGCCCGCCGCTGCCGAGGATCAGCACCCCGGCCAGCAACCCGATCATCAGCACACCCCCCACCAGCCAGGGTAGCCAGATCGCCGGGTCGATCCGCACCCGCGCCGGGCCGACCGTCAGCGTGCGGCGAAGGACGACTTTGGAGTTTGGATTTTGGATTTTGGATTGCGGACTAATCATGCGTACTCGCTACTCGCTACTCACTGCTCGCTACTCGCTGCTCGCTGCTCGCTGCTCATTGCTCGTCATTTGTACATCCGGCGGCCCCGCGAACAGGTGCGGCAGCGCGGGCGGTCACAGAGCAGCGCGGTGCGGTCGGCCTCCAGCGCGGCGAGGGCCGTATCCAGCACATCCTGGCCCCGCGAGAGCCAGAGCAGGGCGTGGCCGACCTGCACTTCGCGGCGGGGGATGCGGTCGGCCAGGCGGTTGAAGCCCTCGCTGCAATCGGGTTCGCGGGGCATGGTCACAATGCGTGCCCCGGTGACCGCGCTACGGTCGGCCACCAGGGCATAGGCCGGGCCGCTCAGGTGGGGCAGTTCGAGCATAAACTCGGCGGCGTGGATCGTCGTGTTGCGCGTGTGGTCCACCCCCTGGAGCAGCACCCAGCCGCCCGATTCGGCCAGGCGGCGATAGGGGCGCAGGGGGTCGTCCATCGGGTGGTCGCCGGTCAGGTCGGCGGCGCGGGGGCCGATCGCCGTGACGGACATCAGCGGGTGAGGGCTGCGCCGGGCGATGGGCCCCCGCCAAACCTCCCACGGCACCTGGCCCATGTTGCGGTCGGGAGGCGTGACCGCCGGGTCATAGGGTTCGACGCTGAGCGGCGGAGGCCAGCCGGGGTTACGCAGGTAGCTGCTGAACCAGGTCATGGTCGGCACGACCAGCGTGCCCTCTGGCCCCAGCACGGCGTGCAGCGCATCGATCACCGCCGAGGCCCCGCCCAGCATCTGCCCGAAGGCCGACATGGCGGTATGGACGATGACATCGCCCCCGGTGGGCAAGCCCACGGCGCGCAGTCCGGCTTCGAGATCGGCCTGGCTGACCTGGGCGACAGGAGTGTTTTGGCGAAAAAGTCCCGGCATGAGCGTTAGCGGATGTAGTTAGGGCGGGCGTAGAGGTCTTGGAACCCGACGCGCCGCAGGTTATGGGTTGATGGATTGGGCTGATCGGCGGTGTCGAGGGCCGTTTCGACCACCAGCCAGCGGCAGCCTAGCGTGGCCGCATCCTGGATGCGCCGGGCGATGATCGCCCCTTGTGCACCCCGGCGGCGAGCGGTGGGGCGGGTGGCCGCCAGCCCCAACCAGCCGATGCCGTCGGCCACGTACAACGCGCCGGTAGCGGCAGGCGTGTCGCCGTCAAAGGCGACATAGTGCCACCAGCCGGGACGCTCCACACAGCCCGCGATCCAGGCTTGCAACGGGTCGGGGATGCCGAACACCTCGGCGAACACCGCCGCGAACGCGGGAGCCTGCTCCGCTCCAATCCGGTCCACCCGCAGATCGGTGGGCGCGTCGGGCGGCGGGGCGACCCCCCGTCCAAGCTTGAGCCACGAGTCCTCGCGGTGAAAGCCCCGCGCTTCCAGCCAGCCGGGCAGATCGGCGGCCTGCGCGGTCGGACTGATCTGCACCGCTGCCGGGGCAATGTGCGTCTCGTAGCGGGCCAGCACCGCGTCCAACACCGCCTCGCTGGCCGGTTCGTCCAGGCCCAGGCCGATCACCCGGTTGAACAGGATGTGCGGCACCTCTTGCATCCGCAGCACCACCGCCCCGCCCACCCATTCGCACTGCGCGCCCAACCCTTGCTGCAAGTCGGGGGGCAGCGCGGCGTACATATCGGCCATCGCCCGGGCTTCGCCCAACTCAGCGATCCGGGCGACCTCGGCGGGGGTCAGTTCATCCATCGCTTTTACTTTACCACAGAGCGCACAGAGAACACAGCGAATAGCCTCTGTGCGCTCTGTGTTCTCTGTGGTGAACTCCCTAATACGAGCGGGCGAAGATGCCCCAGCGGTCCGCCGGTTTGCCACAGAGCAGGCAGACATGATCCGGCGGCGCGTCGGCGTCCTCCTGCACCAGCGGCAGGCAGCGGATCGTCGCCTTCGTCTCGTTCTTGATCTGCTCTTCGCAGGCTGCGTCGCCGCACCACCAGGCTTTGATAAAGCCCCGGCCTTCGATCTCGCGCTTGAAGTCGTCATAATTGGTGATCCAGCGCGTGTTCTCGGTGCGGAAGCGGAGAGCGCGGTCATACATGTCCTTCTGGATCTGGACCATCAACTCCTGCACGCGGGCGACGAGGCCATCATGGGTGACCGATTCTTTGGATCGTGTGTCGCGGCGGACGAGCACAGCCTGCCCATTGGTCACGTCGCGCGGGCCAACCTCGATCCGCACCGGTACGCCGCGCAACTCCCATTCGTTGAACTTCCAGCCCGCCGTGCGGTCATCGCGCCAGTCTACGTGGCTGCGAATGTCGGCTTTCAGCAGTGCGTCGTGGAGGCGGCGCACGGTGGCTTCGACCACTTCGCGCTCGGCCTCCTTGCGCCAGATCGGGACGAAGACGACCTGATACGGCGCGACCTTCGGCGGCAGGATCAGCCCGCCGCTGTCGCCGTGGACCATGATCAGTGCGCCGATGATGCGGGTGGAAAGGCCCCACGAGGTGGTGAAGGCGTACTTACGCTCGTTGTCGCGGTCGAGGAACTGGATGTCGAAGCCCTTGGCGAAGTGGTCGGCCAGGTTGTGCGAGGTGCCCGATTGGAGTGCCTTGCCGTCGCCCATCATCGCTTCGATGCTGTAGGTGGCCTCGGCCCCGGCGAACTTCTCGGCCTCGCTCTTTTGCCCCGGGATGACCGGGATCGCCAGGTCTTCTTCGGCAAAGGCACGGTAGACCTCCAGCATGGTCATCGTCCGCTCCTGGGCCTCTTTCCACGAGTCGTGGGCGGTGTGGCCCTCCTGCCAGAGGAACTCCATCGTACGCAGGAAGAGGCGCGTCACCTTCTCCCAGCGGACGACGTTGGCCCACTGGTTGATCAGGATCGGCAGGTCGCGGTAGCTCTGCACCCACTTGGCGTACATATGGCCGATGATCGCTTCGGAGGTCGGGCGGACGGCCAGCGGCTCGGCCAGTTCTTCGGTGCCGCCCATCGTCACCCAGGCCACCTGCGGGGCGAAGCCTTCGACATGCTCGGCCTCTTTTTCGAGGAAGCTCTTCGGGATGAACAGCGGGAAGTAGGCGTTCACGCAGCCCGATCCTTTAATGCGGCGGTCCAGGTGGTCGCGGGTGAACTCCCACAGGGCGAACCCATACGGGCGGATAACCATGCAGCCGCGCACCGGGGAATAGTCGGCCAGTTCGGCCTTGCGGACCACATCGGTGTACCAGCGGGAAAAGTCGTCTTCCTGGTCGGTAATGTCTTCGACGTATTTGGCGGTCTCGTCACTCATCTCGGGGAACTCCTTCTGTCGGGTCATGCGCCATCGCACGACGGCGGGGGGTTCGGCAACATAAAACCGGCTCACCCACCAGCGGCGAGCGAGCCTGGGTCCCGCAAGGCGCGACGGGTCTTTCCGTCTACCCCCTCCGGGCCGGGGCGGTGGGACCGGCGGGACGCATGGCGTGGCCCGCCGCACACCCTGTGTGCGTGGTCTGGACCGCGTTCGCCCGTGCATCCCGCATCCGATCCTCCTACCCAGTCCCCGATCCCAATCTCCGGCAGCTCTCTGGGGACTACCCTGCCTGCCATTATACCGAGTGTGTCTGCCTGCTGTCAATGACGAGTGGTTAGTGATTAGTGGTTGGTGGTTGGTGGTTGGTGGTCAGATCTGTGTTGCTTGCCCACCTTTCTCAGCAACCCAATCATCAAGATACTCAAAGAGAAGATCTGTTATAGCTTGAAAAGCTTCAACAGCTTCGAGATATAGATCATCGGAAACAAAGCGATCTTGTTCGCTAATTGTTCCTGTGAATATCCCGAACCCCTCTCTCTCATCTTCTGGTCGAATAGCACTAAAAATATGCTTCTCTGAAAGATGCACGTATCCAGAAGTATGTTCATAGACTTGGCTAATCCATGGTGCGTGGTGAGCTACTTTCTTTAAGAGGTAGCTATCTGTCATTAGTGCCCCATCTCGATCTTTTTGCTTGCTTATTTGCACTCCATTGATTACATCTAGGGCGAATTTGTGGCTATCTTTTACTAATCCTGCCGCTGAAAACCTCAGGCAATTGTCAAGCTGAAGTCGGATAAGCGGCGTAGCCGAAATAAAGTTCCGAGCTTTTATGAGGGTGCAAAACCCCGACATAAGCATTAAGGAGCGATTAAGGGTAGCAATTGCTAGGAAGTCAAGAGTGTATAATCCTCCACCCTCCGAGAAAATGCGCTTGCCTAGTTCCATATGATTAGCGCGATAGCCGCTCAGACGTTCAAGAGCCGCCTGTACCTTCTCGTCCATTGATTATTCTCCTGACTTTTCTAATAACGTCTCGCCCCAACAAAACGGCCCCCTCACCGAAGGGGTGAGCGAGCCGGGAGTCCCACGGGGCGAGGGGCAGCGCCACCTAGCCGCCGAGGGACGGGTCGTCGGGGAGTTCGTTGGCGTCGGTAATCGGGTCGTCGGTCGCTCCGGTGTCCTGCTCGTCACTCGGCTGCACGCCGGTGCCGTGGGCCGACTGCTGGTCGTCGCCGCTGTAGTCTTCGACCGGCGGATGCTGAAGCATCTTGTCCGTCGCCATCGGGTTGGTCGTTGTTTCGTTGCTCATCTGTGGCCTCATGTTGGTAAGGGTGCTC
>JBBSEL010000377.1:0-4968 GCA_038239755.1 Chloroflexia bacterium
GCTCTGGGCATAACCCTTGATCGAGGTGACCGGGGTCTTTAGCTCGTGGGAGGCCAGGGTGATGAACTCGTCTTTTTGCTGGTCGATTTCGTGGCGCACCGTCACGTAACTGGCCGCCGACAGGATCCCGGCAATCGCCCCGTCTTTGTCCCAGATCGGGCGGAAATGGACTTCGTAGTGGCGCGGGTGTTCGTAGCCGGGGAGGTGGTAGAGCACATCGTCCAGGTCCACGGCTTCGCCACTCAGCGCCCGTTCATGTGCCGCCTGCCGTTCGCGCATGTTCGGCAGCGCCTCATAAAGAAGCTGGCCCCGCGCCGTGGTGAAATCCAACCCGGTCATGCGCGCCCATTCAACGTTCAGGCTGACGATCCGCATGTCGCGGTCGAAGAAGGCGATGCCGATCGGCGTGGCGGCGACCATCGTTTCCAGCATACCACTTTGCGCTTCCAACTCTTGCTGCGCTATCACCTTGTCGGTCACATCGGTGACGGTACTGAGGATGCCGGTGATCGCGCCGCTCGCCTCCCGAACGGGGCGGTAGCGGATATCATAGAAGTGCGTGTCCTCACCGGGGTACTGGTACGGCACATTATCTTCGTCCAGGGGTTCGCCCACCAGCACCCGATTGTGCAAGGCGCGGCGGGCCTCCGTGCCAGGGGCCAGGTCATACAGCACCTGTCCCACCGCCGTGGCCGGATCGAAGTGCGCAATCCGGGCATACTCGGCGTTGAGGGTGAGCACGCGCATAGCGCGGTCGAAGAAGATCAGGCCGATGGGGCTTTCAGCGATAATCGATTCGGTGCGGGCTTGCTGGATTTCCAGCGCCCGGCGCGCTTGCACCGAGTCGGTCACATCGACCGTGGTGCTGATCACGCCGATGATCTGTCCCGCCGTATTACGAACCGGTTGATAGCGGATATTATGATACTGGGCGGCCCCATCGGGACGGTGATAGACGACATTATCTTCGCTGGGGGTCGCGCCCGCCAGGGCCTGCTGGTAGAACTGGCGGTGCATGGCCGCCTGAGGGCCAACTTGCTCCAGCAACTGGCCCTGGTGGCCCGCCGATTCGTAGCCGACCATGGCGGCCCAGGCACTGTTGAAGTTGATCAGGCGCATATCACTGTCCAGGAAGGCGATGCCGACCGGCAGGTGTTCCAGGATGCGGGCCAGCCGGTCGCGCTCGGCTTCCGCCTGTTCATAGAGCGTGGCCCGTTCCAGGGCGGCGGCGATATAAGTCGCGCCGGTGCGCAGCACTTCGCGTTCATCCGGCGTGAGATCACGATAGGCTTCGATCAGATAGCTCAGCACGCCGATCACTCGCGCATCATGGAGCAACGGCACCGTGACGGCGGTCTGGACCCCCTCGACGCTGAGGATGGTCTGGCTGACCGGGGCCGCCAGCTCCCGGTGAACAATAGTAATGTCCTGGCTCTGGCGGCTGGTGTTGTTGGCCGAGGGCACATCGTAGCTGATGTTGTCGGCGAGCTGCACCGTTTCGGCGCTGATGTTGCGGGCCGCGTGCATGTGGAAGACCCGCCGGGTATCATCGGTGAGCATCACAAAGCCTCGCGTGGCCTCGATTATGGGGAGCATCCCGTTCAGCGCCGCCTCGCACACGGCCCCGACCGTGTTGATTCGCTGGAGTTGGGTCGCGAGGTCATTCAACGCCTGGAGGGTGCGGTTGTGCTCGGCGGATTCGGCCCGCAGGTCAGCGTAGGTGGTGAGTGGCTGCACAATCAGAATAGCCCCTTGCACCGTTCCGGCGCGCCAGACCGGCGTGCTGCTGAGGCGAATCTGGCGCGGCTCCTGACCGGGGAGCCGGAGCACGAAGTCCAGATCCTGCTGGGTGACCCCCTCCTGGAGAGTGCGGGCCAGGGGCGATGCGGCCAGGGGCAGGGGACTGCCGTTGGCGGTGGTGAGGTGTTGCAAGAGGGGATGGGTGCGTAAATCGGTGCCGACCGTCAGCACCCGGTTCCACACCTGCTGCGCCGCCCGGTTGAGGTAGGTGACGGTCCAGGCGGCGTTGATGCGTACCCCCGGTTCGGGAACAATATCCAGCAGCGCTTCCACCTGGCGGGGGTCGTCGTGCGCTTCTAGCTGGTTGGTCATGGCCTTCTCCCCCGGCAAACGTAGTCCTTCAGGGCCTATACCCTGTCGGTGTGCCCGTAGGCGCGGGCCGGGCGGAGCCTCACGCACCAAAAACCCGGCGGCTGGGCGCTTGCCCCTTTGCCGCCGGGCAGGTTTGTTGCCATCTCTACGCCAGCGGGTGGATATGGGCTTCCAGCCGTGTTGTTTCCCGCGCCGTCTGCGGCGGCCCGGCCTCGCCGTTCCCTCAGCGGGCGTTCAGCCCCCGCCTCCCACGCTTTCGCGCCGCTCCATGCGGGTGTAGTCGAAGGTGCCCCCGGCCCAGCTTGCCACCGGGCCGTCCTTCGGCAGGGCGACCTTCGCCAGGATGAACTCGCGCACGAACTCGCGCATACTCTCCAGCGGCATCTCCTGCAAGACTTCCTCGAAGAAGCCGCCGACGATCAGCTTTTCGGCCTCGATGCGCGGCAGGCCCCGGCTCATCAGATAAAAGACCTGGTCTTCATCGATCATGCCGATGGTCGCCCCGTGCGAGCACTTCACGTCGTTGGCGAGGATTTCCAGCCCCGGCACGCTGTCGGCCTTGGCCTGGTCGCTGAGGAACAGGATGTGGTCGGACAGGTAGGAGTTGGTCTGCTGCGCGCCGTGTTCCACCCGGATCATCCCGGCGAAGCCTGCCCGCGACTCGTCGCGCAGCGCACCCTTGAACAAGATGTCGCCCAGGCAGCTTTCGGCCACATGGTGGGTCAGCGAGGTCAGGTCGAACGCCTGGTGGGTGCCCGACAGGTAGATGCCGCGGGTCTGCGTTTCCGCGCCCTTCCCAGCCAGTTCGGTGTCCACATGGGCGCGGATCACCCGCCCGCCCAGCACGCTGAAGACCCAATGCATCTTGGCGTTCTTCTGCACGTCGGCCTTGCGCTGGTTGAAGCTGAAGACCTCCGGCCCCCAGTTCTCGATGGTGAAGTACTCGACCTTGGCCCCTTCGCCCACCGCGATCTCGACCACGCCGTGGAAGAGGGTGGTCGGCTGGCCTTTGGCCTCGCTGACCAGGCTGAGGCCGTCGCCGGTGCCGGAGCGGTATTCTTCGACCAGCCGCACCTCGGCAAAGCGCTCGGCCACGATCAGGGTGTGGCCGAAGATGGCCGCCCCGGTGTCGTCCACCCAGGTCAGGGCGTGGAGCGGCACATCGAGCACGACGTTCTTGGGCACATAGAGAAAGATGCCGGTGTTCCACAGCGCGGCGTTCAGCGCGGTCAGCTTGTCGGTATCGGGGGCGACGTGGGTGAACAGATGCGGCTGCACCAGTTCGGGATAGTCGCGGATCGCCGTCGCCAGGTCGGTGAAGATGACTCCCTGGTCGGCGGCCTGCTGGCTCAGGTGCCCGTAGACCCCCTGCGAATTGCGCTGGATGATCAGGCCGCCGTGCTCCTCGACCGTCGAAAGGGTGGGGAGGGCCAGCACATCCCCGGCAGGGGCGGTGGCATAAGGCGCGAGCGTGTCCAGATTGACATCGCTGATGTCTACGTTCCACCAGTTGCCGATGCCCCGGTTAAGGGTGGGCATGGGCAGGGCTTCATAGCGGCCCCAGGCGGCTTGCCGCTGGTTGCGCAGCCATTCTGGCTCGCCATAGGCTTGACTCAGAGCGATCACGCCCTCGCTGCTGATCGTCGTGGGCATGTTGTCCGGTGCGGCGGCGGCGGGCTGGTGATAGCGCGCCGCAGCGGCGGCCAGGGCTTCTTTGGTTGGGCTGGTCATGGTTACGCCGCCCCCTGTTCGGTCGGCACTTCCTGCCCTTCGTGCGCGGTCACGCTGGGGTCCAGGCCCAGGTCGGTTCGCAGCCAGTCGTAGCCCTTGCTTTCCAGTTCCAGCGCCAGTTCCGGCCCGCCCGATTGGACGATGCGCCCGCCCATCATCACATGGACGAATTCGGGCTGCACATAGTTCAGGATGCGCTGGTAGTGGGTGATCAGCAGGAGGCCGATGTTGGTGCCGCGCACCGCGTTGACCCCTTCGCTGACGATGCGGACCGCGTCAATATCGAGGCCGGAGTCCGGCTCATCGAGCATGGCGATCTGCGGCTGGAGCACGGCCATCTGCAAGATTTCGAGCCGCTTCTTCTCGCCGCCGCTGAAGCCATCGTTGACATACCGGGTGGCGAACGCTTCGTCCATGCGCAGCAGGGCCAGCTTCTCGCGCAACGTCTTGCGGAATTCGCGGATGCTCGGCCCCTGGTACTTGGGCTTGGCGACTTCTTCCGCCGTGGTGTCGGCCTGCCCGGCCAGCAGTTCTTCGTCGCTGACCTTGCGGCGGGGGGTGTGCAGCGACACCAGCGCCTGGCGTAGGAAGTTGGCGACGGTGACACCGGGGATGGCGCTCGGATACTGGAAGGCGAGGAACACGCCCAGCAGCGCCCGCTCATCCGGCCCCAGATCGATGATGTTTTGCCCCCGGAACCAGACATGCCCGCTGGTCACCTGATAGCGCGGGTGGCCCATGATCGCGTTCGCCAGGGTGCTCTTGCCCGACCCGTTCGGCCCCATCAGCGCGTGGACTTCGCCCTTGCGGATAATCAGGTTGACCCCTTTCAGGATCTCCTTTTTGCCCACGTTGACATGCAAGTCCTCGATAATCAACGACTCGGGGTCATGCTGCCCGTTCGTATGTTCCAGCCCATTACTCACATCACTCATTGGAGGTTACTGCCAGTCCTTTCACAGAGTTGTTAGTTATCAGTCTTCAGTTATCTATTGTCGGAGCATATCTACCGACAACGACCAAGACTTAAAAGGTAATAATCACGAGCCACGAGCCACGAGCTACTAACCACTAACCACTAACCACTAACCACTAACCACTCGTCCCTCGTCACTCGCTACGCAC
>JBBSEL010000378.1:0-4967 GCA_038239755.1 Chloroflexia bacterium
ACCCAGCCAGCCCGCTATACCCCTTCGGCTTGCCGACATGGATTACATCGGGCCGCCCGGCCAGCGCGGCGCGGACCAGCCCCGCCGTCCAGCCCACCGCCCCTCCGCCGGGCACCGCCGGGGGCCGGGCTAACTCCACTACCTCCACGCCATCCACCCGACTCCGCCGCCCCCCCGCCGGGACGCTGGGGTCGTCATACGGCGGCACGATGATCCGCACCGTATGCCCCCGCGCCGCCAGCGCCGCCGCCAGCGGCAGGAGGCGCGCGCTGGTCGTCGCCTTTGGTCCTAGCCCGAACGGGGCAATGAAGGCGATTTTGCGGATTTTGGATTTTGGATTTTGGATTTTGGATGGCATAGCGGGATCACGCGATAGATACGGATTATGTCATCCTGAGCGCAGCGAAGGATCTTGTTCGGGCTACATGATTGCTCACGAAGCTCCCGGCTATTCCCCAAGGATCATAGACCGCCAACAAGATCCTTCGCTGCGCTCAGGATGACAGGGCCTGAACTGCATCGGGTGTAAACACTGCCGAAACACCAACCCCCAACCTCCAACCCCTATTCCCTAACCCCGCGCCGCCCGCTCCACATAGTCGCTCCAACCGCCCTCGAACTCGTAGAGATGGCCGTCGCGGATCTCCCAGATGCGGTCTACGACGTGGTCCAGGAAGTAGCGGTCGTGGGAGATGACGATCACCGTGCCGGGATAGTCGGCCAGGGCACGCTCCAGCACTTCGGCACTGGCGATGTCCAGGTTGTTGGTCGGCTCGTCCAGCAGCAGGCAGTTGGCGTTGCTCAGCATCAGGCAGGCCAGTTGCAGGCGGGCCTTTTCGCCCCCGCTAAGGGTGCGAACCAGCTTCTGCGCCTGCTCATAGCCGAACATGAACTTGCCCAGGAAGCCATAGGCCTGCCCCTCGTACATCGGCTTCAGGTCGCGGATCGTCTCGACCAGGGTGCGGTCCATCTGGAGCGATTGGTGCTCCTGGGTATAGACACCCAGTTGGATGCTAGGGCCGACCCAGACCTCGCCGTTCGTGGGCGGGAGCAGCCCGGCGATCAGCCGGAACAGCACCGACTTGCCCGCGCCGTTGGGGCCGACCACGCCGACCCGCTCGCCGTGGCGGACCAGCCCGTTGAGATGGTCCAGCACCAGCACCACCCCGTGCCCGTTCTGGGCGAATGACTGGCTGACATCGCGCAGTTCGACCACCTTCTGGCCGCCGCGCTGGGCCGGGCGCAGCCGCAGGTCCATCTTGCGCCGCTCCAGCACCGGCTTTTCGACCTTGTCCATCCGGTCGATCTGGCGCTGCTTGTTGCGGGCCTGTTTGATGTGGCGCTCGTCAATGACGATGCTGGCCCACAGCTTGAAGCGGGCCACGGCTGCTTCCAGGCGGGCGATCTCTTTTTGCTGGGCGGTGAAATCGGACAATTGCTTCGCCAGGGCCAGCTCTTTTTGCACGGCGAAGGCCGAGTAGTTGCCCTCGTAGAGCTTGAGCCGCCCGTCCTCCATCTCCGCAATCTCGTTCACCGTCTCGTCCAGCAGGTAGCGGTCGTGCGAGATGATGACGACGCTGCCGGGGAAGTCGCGGATCACGGCTTCCAGGCGGGCTTTGCCCTCGACATCAAGATGGTTGTCCGGCTCATCAAGCAGGAGCAGGTCCGGCTCGGCCAACAGGCAGCGGGCCAGGTGAGCCAGCTTCTTCTGCCCGCCGCTCATCACCGGCAGCGGCTCTTCTAGCTCATCGGGGCTGAAGCCCAGCGCCCGGAGCAGGCCGGTAGCCCGGTTCAAGAGCCGGAGGCCGCCCGCATCTTCGTAGCGGTCCAGCAGCCGGGCGTGTTCCTCGGCCACCGCGCCCAGGCAATCCGCGTCTTCATAGACCGCCGGGTCGGCAAAGGCCGTCTCGGCGGCTTCCAGCGCGGCGCTCAGAGCAGCCAGGTCGGGCCGGGCGGTGAGGGCCACCGACAGCGGCGTGCTGCCTTCCGGCGCGGGCACCTCCTGGTCGAGCATGGCGATCTTCAGCCCCTTGCGGGCCACCACCTGCCCGGCCTCGTAGGGTTCCTGCCCGGCCATGACCCGCAGGAGGCTCGATTTCCCCGCGCCGTTGGGGCCGACCAGCCCGATCCGCTCCCCTTCCCCGATCTGCCACGAGAGGCCCTCGAAGATGGGACGGGTGCCGTAATATTTCGCTACGCGATCAACATTGAGTAACAACATGGTGCGTTCTCCCTTCTGGGGGAGGACCGAGACCAGCGAGACCAGCGGGGGTAATGTAGCACAGCGGGGCGAAGGCCGTCAAGCCGGGCAACAAAAACGCCGCGGGCCTGACTGGCCTGCGGCGCTCCCAACTTCTCTGGTTGATTGTTATGTCAACCGCCGACAGGACACAGCTCTCCCACGGCGGCGAACACGGTCGCGTCTTTGCCGAGATAAGCGGAGCGGGGCATCGGTCGGTTTCCTTTCAGCAATATTCCCTGATCGGGGTCTGGGGCGATCATAGCATAGCTGGGGGTGGACCGTCAATCGGTCTTTAGATGGAGCCGGAGCCAGGGCAAGTGCCACAGGGTCGCAAAGGCGATCCCCGCACCTGCCGGAGTGCCACTCTACTTCTTACCCAGCATAGTAGATTATGCCGAAGCTAATATCAAATTTTAGTCGCATTCGGTGGGGGAAATCGCAATCCAAGAGGCGGCCTAGTGAGTATATCAACTAAGTTCAAGTGGCGATGGCCGGACGGCTAGGGACCGCAAGGACACCACCCGGATGTACCCCTCCCGCCAGAGCACCATTTGTAACCCTTGGGACCCGCGGAACCCAGCGAGCGTGGCCGCACGGCAGGCGTCCGCGATGATCAGCAATTGAGCGTGAAGTGAGCGTTCATTGATCTGGAGAGTCGGCGATTTCGCGTGCGACACTAGGGGTGTTCGACAAGTGCTGCAAAGCCGACGTGGGGAAGGCGCGCAGCAGGCCCGGATTCTGGACAGTAGGAAAGGAGGGCGCAGCCTGTCAGGACGCCGGGAAAGGACTATGACACCATTGGATAGGATAAGCTTACACACGAGGAGCGTTTAATGAACAAGCAGCGACGTTCGCGCCCGCCCTTCAACATGGCGAAGAGCGGAGTGCAGATCATCGGATCGATTACGCTGGTTATTCTGGCCGTGTTCGCGTTGGCCCTGACCAACCCCATCCGGCAGACTGCGGCATCCAGCCACCGCGAAGCCCCCATGATCAGCGCCGACCCCGAAGCGGACAACACGGACCTGTATGCTTTCGTCAGCCCCGACATGACCAACACGGTGACGATTGTTGCCAACTTTATCCCGCTGGAGCAGCCGGCAGGCGGCCCCAACTTCGCGAAGTTCGGCGACAACGTGCTCTATGAAATCAAGATCGACAACAACGGCGACGGCCAGGAAGAAGTGAATTATCAGTTCCGCTTCCACACCGAGATCCGCAACCCGAACACGTTCCTCTACAACACCGGCCCGATCAGCTCGCTGAACGATCCGAACTGGAACATTCGCCAGTTCTACAGTGTGACCCGTATTGAAGGCAACAACCACCAGGAGCTGGGCACCAACCTGCAAACGCCCCCGGTGAACATCGGCCCCCGCTCGACCCCGAACTATGATGCCCTGGCGAGCGCGGCGGTGCAGTCGCTTTCCTCCCCTTATGGCACCCGCAAGTTCTTCGCCGGGCAGCGTGACGACCCGTTCTTCGTCGACCTCGGCTCGATCTTCGACCTGGGCGGCCTGCGCCCCTTCAATACGTTGCACGTCCTGCCCCTGCCCACGGCGGCGGGCGTGGACGGCGTGGCCGGTTATAATACCCACAGCATCGTCATCCAGGTCCCGATCCGCGACCTGACCCGCAACCACATGACCCCGACCGGCCCGAGCGACCCGAACGCGGTCATCGGCATCTATGCCTCGGCCCGCCGCCCGTCCACCAAGATCCTCTATAATGACGGCACCGCGCAGTATCGCGGCAAAGAAATCCAGGTGTCCCGCCTGGGCAACCCGCTGGTCAACGAAGCGATCATCCCCGTGGGCCGCAAGGACTACTGGAACGCCCGCGACCCGCGCGGCGACAGCGAATTCGCCACCTATTACCTGAACCCCGAACTGACCCGGCTGGAGAACGCGCTCTACCCGGCGCTGGACAACGCCAACGAAACCAACCGCCAGGACCTGGTGCAGATCCTCCTGACCGGTATCCCCACCCTGAACTACACCGGCCCGTTGAAGGCCGACCTGCTGCGCCTGAATATGGCCGTCCCGCCGTCGGCGAACCCCGACCGGTTGGGCGCGATTGCCGGGCAGCTCGACGGCTTCCCCAACGGGCGCCGCCTGGGTGACGACGTGACCGATATCGAACTGCGCGCCACGGCGGAAGGCTACGGCCCGATCCTGGCCGGCCTGCTAGGCCTGCCGAACCGCAGCCCGAACAACCTGCTGGGCGACGGCGTGGACGGCAACGACAAAGCGTTCCTGACCTCGTTCCCCTACGTTTCCAGCCCGTGGCAGGGCTACGAAGCCATGCCGCCGACGGCGACCCCGGCCTATGCCCACGAGAAGATGTCGCGCATCGAGCAGATGCTCAACGGCGACTAACGCTCACCAGCGACAACTTGTAGTAGCGATGGGGGTGGTTCGCTCGAACCACTCCCATCTTTTTGCCGTGGCGGACGTTATAAGGGGGGACAAACGCGCGTATAACCTGGAACCGGGCATAGAGCGCCCGGTGGACCCCGCCTCGCGCCGGGCCAGGTGGAAAGGACCACCGTTTATGAAACTCCCCATGACCCGGCAGCTAGTGATTATAGTGGGCATGTTGGCCGTGCCCCTGCTCATCGCCGGATGTGGCGCGGCGGGCACGCCTACCCCCATCTCGCCCGGCACCACCCCGACGGCGACCGTCACCGCTACGCCCCTGGCGGGCCTGCCCACCGTCACCTTCG
>JBBSEL010000379.1:0-4966 GCA_038239755.1 Chloroflexia bacterium
GGGCACACCACCAAGCGACCTGCTGGTCGCCACGATATCAGGATCGGGGCGGTCGGGCGATTGCTATCGAATTTCGCGACAGTCCAGGCGCTGGCGGCGGGGGTCAGGGTTATTACAGGGGGGCACCGGGATCAGCCGCTGATCTCGGTGCTCTTTGCGTTTTCGGTGGGGATGGGGGCGGCGCGCCGTTCGTCGGCCACGATCAGGCCGTCTTGCACGCGGATCACGCGCTCGGCATGTTCGGCCAGCATCGGATCGTGGGTCACAAAGATGACCAGTTTGCCCTGGCGGCCCAGTTCGGCCAGCAGCCGGAACACCCGCTCCCCGGTGGCCGAGTCGAGGTTGCCCGTCGGTTCGTCGGCGATGAGGATCGGCGGGTCGTTCGCCAGGGCGCGGGCGATGGCGACGCGCTGTTGTTCGCCGCCCGATAGCTCGCTGGGCAGGTGGGTGGCATGGGTTTCCAGCCCCACCCGGTGCAGCAGGGCCAGCGCCCGTTCGCGCCGCTGCCCCTGCACCCCCAGGAAATCCATCGGCAGCATCACGTTTTCCAGCGCGGTCAGGGTCGGCAGGAGTTGGAAAAACTGGAAGACGATGCCGACGTTAGACCCTCGCCAGCGGGCCAGCGCATTTTCGCTGAATTGGTAGATCGGATCGCGGCCCACGATCACCTCGCCGCTGGTGGGGCGGTCAATGCCGGTGATCATGTTCAGGATGGTCGATTTGCCGCTGCCACTCGGCCCGACTACGGCGGTGAATTCACCCGCGTGGAACGTCACCGACACGCCGCGCAGGGCGGTATACTGGCGGCTGCCCATCGGGTAGATTTTGGTGACGTTGCGCAGGTAGATCAGGGCGCGGCGTGGGGCAGGGGTCTCCATACCTCTATTGTACCGTATCGCCTGACCCCCTGCCAGGAGCATGTGCTCACCTGGGTCGGAGCCGACTGCTGTGTCGGCCTTGGTTGGGCGTTCGACCCGTTCGCGGCATTCATCCGAAGATTACGGACACCCGGCCAGGCGCACACGTCGGTGCGCCGCTACAGGGACAGGGTGCTGCCGACGGTACATATCCCATTAGGGTTGCTACTGTCGTCGTTGGTCCGGCGTGCGCTGTTTCTGCGCCCCTGGGGGCATGGAAGTTGCAGGCAGACCCTCTATCGCCCGGCGCGCCGCACCTGCGAGACTGCGCCAGAGGACCACGGAGGAACCTGCATGGACGCGGAGCATAAGCCGGGTGAGGGCACCCCAACCATCGTCGCTGTTTTTGAGAACCTGGCGGACGCCGAATATGGCCTGGAGGCGTTGCAGCGCACAGGATTGCGCCACGAGGATGTCTCGCTGGTGGTGCGCGATGCCGACCGGGTGGCTGCTGAGGATCTGGACGGCCACCCCATAGTGCTTCCGGAGAGCGACCTCGGCTCGAACGTCGCCAGCGGGGCGGCGGCGGGAGCCGCAGTCGGCGGAGTCGTCGGCGGGCTGGCAAGCGGGTTGCTGGCCTTGCTGGTGCCGGGGGTCGGGCCGATCCTGGGCACGGGCATCTTGACCAACATGCTGGCCGGGTTGGTGGTCGGCGCGGCAGGAGGGGGCATCCTGGGCGCACTGCTGGGGCTGGGCATCCCCGAAGAAGACGCGGCCACCTACCAGGAGCATGTCCACGCCGGGCGGGTGCTGATGACCCTGACCCCCACGTCGGCGGTCCAGGCACAGCAAATTGTGGATGCGCTCGACACCAGCAACGCCTATGACGTGCGGACCTACTATAGCAGTACCCCCGCCGCGCCGTCGCCCACCCCCGCCGCGATGACGGTGGATACCGCCGCGATGACCCCCGCCGTGCTTCTGGTGCCGCCGGTGATCGCTGTGGTGCCGCACCCTGCTCCCACCCCTGCCCCGATCCCGACTCCCACGCCTGTGCCCGCCACCCCACCGACCGCAGATCGCAGTCTCGACGCGCCCGCGCCGAACCCGGCGGCGGCAGACCCGGCAGTAGCCGGAGATGTGGCCGCCCTGACCGAAGGGGGGCCGGATGTGCGCGGCACAGGCAGCGATCCTGTTGTGGCAAGTCGCGGCCTGACCGACCAGGATGCCGACCTGTCGGCCTGGCGTTCGGGGGGCGACGCGAGCCGGTCGGACCCTGCCGCCGAGCGCGGGTTAGAGAGTGCGATCCCTGAATCGGAAGCCGTTAGTACAGGAGGTGGTGACGTGGTTGCTGTAGGAGAGGGCGGGCCGGATGTGCGCTCGCCGGGGGCTGATAGCCGCGAACTGACAGGCGCTACCGCTGCTGCGAGTGGTGGCTGGGCCGATGACCCGACCGACTGGCGGTCGGGGGGCGAAGCGGCGCGGGCCGACACCGGTGAGGGCGTGGGCACGGACCTGCCTGCTGTCCCGGCTCCCGCTGCCCCCGCCGACCGCAGCCTTGACCTGCCCGCCGAGCCGACGCCCGCAACCCCGCCGCCGGATGATACCTATTTTACCAATCCGCGCCTTTTATCGCGCTCGGCCCTACGCTATGCTGTCCCCAGCGACACCCCGGCGAGCCGCGATCTGGCGGATGCTGCCGATCCCAACCCGGAGGGCTACGGGGACGCGAATACGTAGTAGTAGGCAGTGGGCGGGAGGTAGTGACGAGGGATCAGGGATCAGGCTTACGCAATACGCAATACGCAATACGCAATACGCAATACGTTTCACGTTTCACGTTTCACGTTTCATGCATCACGCACGGTCAGCGCAGGACGATGATAATCCCGACCAGGGTGATCAGCGCCCCGGCGATCTCGTTCCCGACAGGGGCCACGCCGAGCAGGAGCCAACTGAGCAGCACACCCCCGGTCACTTCCTGCGTGGCGACCACGTTGACCACGGTGGCCGGGATCAAGCGCAGGCTGGCATTGTAGAGGGTGTGCCCCAACGCCAGCGGCAACAGCCCCAGCGCGATAATCGAGGCCCAGGCCACCCAGGAGATGCTGCCGGGGTTGCTCGGCCAGTTCAGCGCCACGGCGGGCAGCAGCCAGATCGCCGCCGCGCTGTAGACCCCCGCCGCGTAGGGAAACAGGCCCGTGTGTGCCCGCTCATAGCGCCCCGCCACCGAATACAGCCCGAACGTGATCGCCGACCCCAGCGCCAGCGCGTCACCCAGCAGCGGATTGCTGGCCTGCGCGTCGGTTGCCTTGCCCAGCGCCAGCACGGCGATCCCCACCACCGCAATGGCGATGCCCGCCCACTGCCGCCGCCGGATCGGTTCGCCCAGGAACAGCGCCGCGCTGATCGCCACAAAGATCGGGGCGGTGTAGACAATCGCCAGCGATTGGGCGGGCGTGGTATAGGAGAGCGAGGCGATGTAGCAGAAGAAATGGAACGCCGCTATCGCCCCGTAGCCGACGAAGCGCACCACGACGACGCGCCGGGCGCGTGGCAGGGCCGCCGTTGTCCCTGCCGGAGTCGCCCGCCGGGTGAGCAGCACCATCACCCATAACGCCGTTCCCGCCACCAGCATCCGCAGACCGGTCTTGACCAGCGGGTCGAGCGGGTCGGCCCAGCGGATAAAGACCGGGCTGGTGGAGAAGAAAAAGACGGCCAGCCCCACATAGAGCAAACCGCGCGGTGAGGACTGAGGACTGAGGACTGAGGACTGCGGATTTGTTGTATCGGGTTGCATGGCCTGATTATACGCGAAATGGCTTAGCGCTGGCCCTGATCCACCCTCCGCATCAGGATTTATGCCTTCTCCTTGGTAAGGGCTGTTGGCGTAGCGGCGCACCCACGTGTGCGCCTGGTGGGGTGTCCGCGATCTCCGGGTGCGCCTTTCCTCAGAGCGCGAACGATTCGGGCGCCCGACCAGGGCCGACACACGGTTCGGCCCCTACCAGAGAGAATGTATAACCCCTGCCCTCCGCATTCCGTACCCATATTTCGCACTCCGCACTCCGCACTCTGCAATCCGCAATCGTTAGTCCTCGGCCCTCAGCACTTCGTTGCGTTCTGGGGTGCCTGCGGGGAAGAGGGCGGCCCGCCCGTCGCGCCCACGGGTGTAGAGCCAAATCACTCCGGCGGCGAGGGCCAGGGCCACGATCACAAAGACGCTGGCTTCGGGGCCGAACGCGCCGCCTGTGGCCCAGGCAGGGGCGTTCGGGTCGATCTGCAATTGCAAGGCCGAGGCCGGAGCTTGGCCGCTGTCGGGGAAGCCGTAGAGCGAGGTTTCGGCCCAGTCCCAGCTCAGGTGGAAGGCGATGGGCAGCCAGAGCGCGCCCGTCCGTAGCAAGGCGAAGGCGAAGACCACCCCCGCCAGCGCGACGCCCGCCACGGCGATCGGCGTGGCGCCGGGGTTGCTGCCGTGGATCAGCCCGAAGGTGACCACGCTGATCACCCAGGCGGCGGGCAGGCCCAGCCAGCGCCCCACCAGGGCGAACAAGCAGCCCCGACCCCCCAACTCTTCGACTACGCCGACGAGGAAGAAGGCCACCGCCCCCAGCGCCAGATTGCCCAGCAGGATGATCGGCGCGGCGACCCCCACGATGTGGTCCCACCCGCCGATCAGCCCCGCCACCAGGAACACCCCCACCGCCACCGGTCCCAGCGCCAGGCCCAACGCCACGTCACGCCCGATCGTGCGCCGGGTGGCATCGTTCCAGATCAGGCCGATGTCGGCCAGGGTGGGCAGCCCCCAGGCCCAGCGGAGCAGTGCCAGCCCCCCGACCACGCCTGCGACCAGCGCGCTTTCGGAGAGCAAGATGCCCGCGATCCCCTCGGGCACCTCCTTCGGCACTAGGAGACCGCCGATGATGATGCCGCTGACCACAGACAGCAACACCGCCTCGCCCCCCCAGGCAAAGATCAGCAGGCCCAGTTGTCGCCGCCGCTCCTGCTTTTGCACCCACGGCCCCATCCGGCGCAACAGCCCCGCGTTGCCGCCGACGATCACCAGACCGATAACCAAAACGATGATAATTCCCATGCTGCTATGCTAC
>JBBSEL010000380.1:0-4950 GCA_038239755.1 Chloroflexia bacterium
TCAATGAGCCGACTGACATACTCCCCCTGCTTGTGGTATTCCGCTGCTTGTCTGAGTAGTTCCGCCGCGCGGTCGCTCAGGATTAGCACTTTGCGTTTCGGCATGGTCAACATGATCCTATTATATAGCAAAGTACGTTTGTTTGTCAATAGATACATTTGAGCATTAACAAACGTACTTTGCGGTGGTATAATATCTAGGAAGGTTAATTAATGGATCGCCCCTGGAACCGGGTACCAGCCAATTCCAGGAGCTAACTCACACAGGAGGGTAATTCCTATGTCAGCTACCACTATTGTAGCACAAAACACCCCCACCGCCAGCACGTCCATTGTGCGGTATCACCAGATCGGCGCGATCTGCTTCCACGTTGGCGACTTGCTCCACATTGCGAACGGCGTGGTCGAAGTAGACGGCACCGGGTATCTGGGCTGTGTCCAGGCCGACGCCGACGATCTGGACAGCTTCACCGTTGCGGCCTTTGTCACTGGCAATCAGCACTACTTCACCGCCCCGGCAGGGTGGGAGGCGGATGTCACCGCCACCGCTCCGACAGCTGTTGAGTTGGCGGTGGCGGCATGAAAAAGCGCACCCCGATCCTCAACCATACCAACCGCGACCCCGGCGGACGCAAGCGCCGGGCCATGCGCTACAACGCCTTGTGCGCCCACTGCGGCTACTTTGTGCGGATTTACTATCGGATGATTGCGTGCCCGCGCTGCGATTGGGAAGTCCCCACAACCGCCGCCCAGACGTACCAACTGGACGCCGCGCGCTAGTCCCGCCGTCCGCTCCCCGCCTGGGCGCTGACTATCGCGCAGCTGCGCTGGTGGGAGCCGGTCTTTGATCGCCAAGGGGATCTCGGCTTTCGGGAAGTCACCCCCACGCTGATCGCCCCGTCGCTGGCCCCACCAGTGACCCCACCCCTGACCGGGGCGGAACTGGCCGTCTGGTTCTTGGAACGGGCCTATCTGGCACCCAGCACGGCCCGCGCGTAATTCCACCCCTGGCAGGCGTGGTTAAATGGCGTGAGCAACCTTTGTACATCCAACTCCGCCCGCCCGGTCGTAACAGACCGGGCGCGGCTGGGGTCATTCTGATATAATAGAAGCAGGAATCATCGGGTAACGCCCAAAGGAGGCAACACCTTATGCTGAATGAGCGCTTATGCCCGGCGTGCGATCAACCGATCCTTACTACAAATCCGCGTGCGATCTACTGCTCACGCGCTTGCTGTGACCGTATAGCGGCGCGGCGCGTGCGAGAGCGTGCCACAGGTAAGCCGGTGCGCCCCCGCGCTGCGCCCATAGATGAGACATATCTACGCCACGCTTATTTAGAATTGGGGCTTGGTTCTCCGGCTATCGGGGCGGCGCTAGGGTGTAATAGGGCCACCGTCCGAAACTACTTACACCGCTACAATATTCCCCTACGACCTATCGGCACAGGCAGCCCGGCCACGCGAAAATATACCCCGATCAATGTGACCGGCTTCACAAATCTACAAGACGACTGGCACGCCTACTGGGTCGGCTTCCTGGCAGCGGACGGTTCGGTACAGCGCACCCATGTTGCGGTAAAATTAGCAGCGGTGGACTATGATCATCTGGTGAAGCTGCGGGATGGGTTGGGGAGCAATCTACCAGTGAAGCGCATCCCCAACGGTGGGCAACCTGCTGCAAGTCTTACCCTCTCTGGTGCGCCGCTCCTTACTGCCTTAGCCCAGTGGGGCGTTGTACCGAACAAAACCTTATCCCTGAGCTTTCCCACCTATCTACCCCCGGCGCTACTGCCTGCCTACATCCGGGGTTACTTTGACGGGGATGGAACGCTTATGCAGCGGGTGCGTGCTGGCAGGGTTGAAACGGTGGTACGCTTCACCTGTGGCAACCAGAGCTTTTTACAGGCGCTACAGCAGGCGCTTAGCGGCTACGGCGTGCGGACCTTAACTCCCTATACTAACCGGGGGAGTAATGCCCATGTGCTGCCTGTCGCGTGCGAGAAAGCAAATCTGCGCCGCTTTCTCGCCTTACTGTATCAGGGGGCAACGGTGGCTTTAGATCGTAAGGTGGCTATCGCCCGATCTATTTGGGGGGAGGGCGAACCGTGGCCGATGTTGTGGCGTTAGTGATGCAAAAAGGCGGCGTGGGCAAGACGACCAGCACGATCGCCCTCGGTGCGGTGGCCGCCGACCGGGGCCAGCGGGTGCTGCTGGTGGACTTCGACCCCCAGGCCAGCACCTCGCTGCTGACCAGCACCTACCCGGCGGAAGGGCACCCCACCCTCTACGATAGCTTCCACGCCGGGCGGCCCTTCGACGTGCGCCCGCTGCTCGTGCCCCTCCCCACCGGCGAGACCGTGCTGCCCGGCACGCTCGACCTCTCCGTGCTGGAGGTGGCGCTGCCCGCCGTAATGCGCGCCGAATACGTGCTGCAAGAGGCCCTGGAGCCGCTGCTGCCCGCCTATGACCTGATCCTCATCGACTGCCCGCCCTCGTTCGGCAAACTGACGATCAACGCGCTGGCCGCCGCCGACCGGGTGCTCATTCCCTGCATCCCGGATTATGTCAGCGTGCAAGGCTTGAAACGCCTGGCCGAGACGATCACCCAGGTCCGCGAGAGCCGGGTCAACCGGAACTTACGCTACGCCGGGGTGTTCATGACGCGGGTCAACCCGCGCACCCGCCTGCACCAGGACTGGATCGCCAGTGTCCGCGACGGCTTCTGTCATGCCCAGCGCTGCCCGTTCCTGGGGGTGGTGCCGGAGACGATCCGCGTTGCCGAAGCGGGCGGGGCCGGGACCGCCATCACCCGCCATCCGGACGGCAACGGGGCCAAGGCGGCCTACGAAGCCATCGCCGATCACCTCTGGGGGCCTGCCCATGCCTAAGCTACCACAACGCTCGGTCGCCTTCGACACCTTCATCCCGACCCAGGCGCCGGGGAGTGAGCTGGTCGAACTCGCGCTCGACCAGGTGGACCTGCGCACCTCGCAGCCGCGCCAGAACTTTAACGCGGCCCTGCTGCAATCCCTGGCCGACGACATTCGCGAGCGGGGCCTGATCAACCCGATCACCGTGCGCCCGCATCCGGACGCCCCGGGCCGGTATCAGGTCCTCGCCGGGGAACAGCGCACCCGCGCGATGCGCCTGGCGGGGCGGGACACCATCCCCGCGATCATCCGCGACCTCGACGATGCCGAGGCCGAAGCGCTCACCGCCCAGGAGAATCTGCTGCGGGCGGACCTCACCCTGCTGGAGGAGGCCGCGCAATACAAGGCGCTGATGGAGGTCTGGGGCCTGTGGTCGGCCAGCAAACTGGCCCAGCGGCTGCATCGCGACGAGAATCGGGTGCAGCGGGTCCTGCGGCTGGCCGAGGTGCCCGCCCTGGCCCACCAGGTGCAGGACGGCACGCTGACCTTCTCCCAGGCCTTGCGGGCGCTCACCCAAAACCCCGAAGCCGCGACCCCGCCGCCGGTGCCTGCGCCAGCGGTCGAGCTACCCCCCGACATGATGACCCGCGCCGAGGCCGATGACGTGATGCCGGAAATCCGTCACGGTGACGGAAACTTATCCGACGATAGTACATCAGTAGCGGTGCCGCTGCCCTGGCTGCGGGTGGTGCAATGGTTCAAGCAGCAGCCCGAACCGCCGCCGGTCCCCCCCGCCCAACGCTCGAAGGTCCGGCGGGAGATTGCCGAGCTGCGCGCCTATCTCGATGAATGGGAGAGCACGCTAGCGGATTAGTCCGGCTGCCCGCGCCCCCGTCCGGCGAGACCGGGGTTTGCCGCAATGTCAAACGCGGAGGGGCCACGAAAAGCGAACACACGGTGTGCTATACTGGCGAGGAACAGCAACACCGGACGGAGCCGATCTCCGTCCGGTGTTTTGTGTGGCTGGGGAGGGGGAATCTAATTGGCAGGTGGGTTAACTCGGTGCTGTTTACGGCTCGGCTGCTGTTTGGTCGCCGCTGCCCGTTCGGATTCTCCCCAATATTCCAATGCCTTCTGGAAGTCTCCGAAACTGATGAATGCATTGTAGAATCGGTTCTTGGCCTCGTGTGTTTTCGTGTAGTTGCAAAATTCATCCCGTAGCTGACGAGCGGCCTGAAGAATTCTTTTGATACTACACCGCAGATACTCTTGGCATTCAATTGCGAGTTGTTCATCAGCCTTAATCCGGCGGTTGGTGTGTACGATATTGCTGCGTATTTCGTAGCCATCGCGCACTCGTTTGGCGATGGCGAGCCGCGCTTCCGGGTCATCGGAATTAAGAAAGCTAGCGCGCTGCGACACGCGGTATGAAATATCACCATCCTGGCTGGGGGCTACAAGGGCTTCAAGACCGATGATCGCATCAGTGATGCGTTCATGGAGATCCCCTGTATAAGTACGTGCAAATCGAGCCAGCACCCGCGCAATTAGAGATTCGTCATGTATAGAAAGCGGAGTATAATACCGGACCCACTTTTGTAATTCGGGGATTTCTTCTTGTTGAACAATATAGGTTCTGTCGCGCCAGGGAGGGAAGGCTCTGTTAGGTTCTGAATACCCAGTAGACTGGAGGCTAAACTGAAACGATAAACCAAGCTCTAGAAAGCCGGGCTTAAACAGTCGCATCGCTGTGACGAGCTTTTCCGCCTCCCGGTGATACTCAGTCGGGTCGGGTGGCTTCCGAAAGCAAAGCGCACCAGTGAACGTGTTGCGCCAAGGGAGGAATCTAAAACCGAGATGCGCTCCCAACTCCCCTTTATCGGCAGCCGTCAGCTTTACTAAGCATATATCGGGGTCTAGCTCAATATTCTGCGGCAGTTCTAGCCCAGTAACGGTGTACATAACCGGCCAGGGTACCGCACTCATTACGGTTTGCCAGAAGAAGCTATGGAATTTGTCAAGCCGCCGCCCGCATCTCCTCCCCCGTCGCTGCGGGCGGCGGCTGGGGCGCGGCCCACA
>JBBSEL010000381.1:0-4944 GCA_038239755.1 Chloroflexia bacterium
ACGGCAGGCGGCACATGAACGGGCGCTGAGTGGCGAAGCTGTGGACCTAGACGATGTGCTCTACCACCTCCCCGGCTATGAACACCCCCGGCACTACGAGGTCCGCTTCCGCCCGATCTGGGACAAAGACGGCGCGATTGCCGGGATCCTGTCGGCGACCAGCGACGTGACGGTGCGCCACGAAATCGACCAGCAAAAAGACGAGTTCATCGCCCTGGCCTCCCACGAGCTAAAGACCCCGGTCACCTCGATCAAGGGTTATGCCCAGAGCGGCCTGCGCACCGCGACCAAGAACGGCGACGAACGGCTGATGCGCACGCTGCGGGTAATCGATGAACAATCCAACCGCCTGACCCGGCTGATCAACGAGTTGCTCGACGTGTCACGCACGCAGAACGACACCCTCAGCCTCTATGCCGAGCCGTTCGATCTGCGCCGCCTGGTCCACGAGGTGGTCACCAACCTGCAACTGACCGCGCCCGACTTCACACTCGACCTGCACCTACCCACGCAGCCCACCCCGATCAGCGCCGACGCGCAACGCATCGAACAGGTGCTGGTCAATCTGGTGCAGAACGCGATCAAATATTCCGGCGAAAGCCAGCGGGTGGAGGTGCGCGTCACGCTCGAAGGCGACGAGGTGATCACCACCGTGCGCGACTTCGGCGTGGGCATCCCGCTCGACCAGCAGTTGCGGGTGTTCAACCGCTTTTTCCGCGCCAGTAACGTCTCGTCGCGCCACTACAGCGGCCTCGGCCTGGGGCTGTTCATCGCCCACGGCATTGTCGAACGCCACGGCGGGCGCATGTGGCTCCAGTCGGTCGAGGGCGCGGGGAGCACCTTTTCCTTCGCCCTGCCGCTGCTGCGCGAGGGCGCGCCAGCCCTCCCCGGAGCGGACGCTTAGTCCAGCACCGCCCCGGCGCAACCGCCGCATTGTTCCTATTCGTGTCTATTCGTGTCCATTCATGGATCCTCACAGAAAGCAGTACCCATCATGCAGACCCTCCAACATCCAACATCCAACATCCAAAATTGCAAAGACGATTTCCCCATCCTGCGCCGCACCGTCCACGGCCAGCCACTGGTCTACCTCGACAGCACGGCCACCTCGCAAAAACCCCAGGCGGTGCTCGATGCGATGGATACCTATTACCGAACGACCAACGCCAACATCCACCGGGGCGTGTACGAGATGAGCGAGGTCGCCACCACGCAGTACGAGGGGGCGCGGGCGCGCATCGGCGCGTTCATCAACGCCGCAAGCAGCCGCGAGATCATCTACACGCGCAACGCCACCGAGGCGATCAATCTGGTCGCCTATAGCTGGGGCCGGGCCAACCTGGGGCCGGGCGATGCCATCCTCCTGTCGGAAATGGAGCACCACAGCAATCTGGTCCCCTGGCAGATCCTGGCCGCCGAACGGGGCGCGACCCTGCGCTTCCTGCGCGTGGATGACGCGGGTCGCCTGGTGCTAGACGACCTGGAGCGGCTGCTGGATGGGGTCAAGCTGGTCGCCGTGACCCAGATGAGCAACGTGCTGGGCACGATCAACCCGGTCGAACGGATCATCGCCGCTGCCCACCAGGCCGGGGCGCTGGTGCTGCTCGACGCGGCGCAGAGCGTGCCTCACCTGCCAGTGGATGTGCAGGCGCTCGATGTGGACTTCCTGGCCTTCTCCGGCCACAAGATGCTGGGGCCGACCGGCATCGGCATCCTCTACGGCAAGCGCGCCCTGCTGGACGCGATGCCCCCCTTCCTGGGCGGCGGCGACATGATCCGCCGGGTGACGCTCGAATCGTCCACCTGGAACGACCTGCCCTGGAAATTCGAGGCGGGCACCCCGGCGATTGCCGAGGCCATCGGCCTGGGTGCAGCAGTGGACTACCTGGGGCAACTCGGCATGGACGCGATCGCCGCCCACGAACAGGCGATCATCGCCTATGCGCTGGAGCAATTAAGCACCGTGCCGGACCTCCAGATCTACGGCCCGCCCGCCGGGGAGCGCGGGGGCGTGGTCGCCTTCCGCCTGGGCACGATCCACCCGCACGACATCGCCACCCTGCTCGATGGGCGGGGCATCGCCATCCGCGCCGGGCACCACTGCGCCCAACCGCTGATGGACCGCTACGACGTGCCCGCCCTGGCCCGCGCCAGCTTCTACGTCTACTCCACCCCCGCCGATGTCGATGCCCTGGTCGCCGGGCTGGCCTTCGTGCGCGAGGTGCTGGGGTAGGGGGGTTGAGGGTTGGGGCAATTGTGTTCCTGTGCCTCATATAACTCTTGCAAAGCCGGTTGAACCCTCGGGATTAGCTGCAATGTTGGTGTAGTAGCAACCGGGGGTCGCTACTACACCAAGATCTCGGACTTTGCAAGAGCCATGCATACCTCATACCTCGTTCCGACCCCCCGCATATGGTATAATTAGAACACTATGGACAGTCTCTATCGCGAAAACATTCTGGAGCATTATCGCCAGCCCCATCATAAGGGCACCCTGCCCACCCCGGATATGCATGTGGAGGTGGACAATCCCCTGTGCGGCGATCGGCTCAACTTTGATTTTATGCTCAAGGACGGCATGATCACCGATGTGGCCTTCACCGGGCGCGGCTGCGCGATCAGCCAGGCCAGCGCCTCGATCCTGAGCGACGAACTGGTGGGGATGGCGGTGGCCGAGGCGGCGCAATTGCGGACCGCCGACCTGCTGGAGCTGCTGGGGGTCGAAATCGGCCCGGCCCGGTTGAAGTGTGCCCTGCTCGCGCTGAAGGGGCTGAAGATGGCCTTGATCCAGGCCGGGGTGCCGGTCAGTTCCTATATGGACGACGACCCCAGCTAGAGGCTGCCCGCCTGATGAGACCACCTGTGCCGACCGATGCCCCGCCAGCCACCCGGCTGCAAACACCCAATTCCGCCGACCTGCCGCGCCTGGTGATCATGCACCTGGCCGACCTCGTGCCGCACGAGCAGGCCGACCCACGCCGGGTGGCGCGCCTGCAAGAACGGATCAGCCAGGACGCGATCCTGAAGAACCCGATTATTGCCGCGCCGATCCCCGGCACCACGCAGGCGGTGGTGCTCGACGGGGCCAATCGCACCGCCGCGCTGGGGGCTGTGGGCGTGCGCGATGTGCTGGTGCAACTGGTGGGCTACCACGATCCCGGCGTGCGGCTGACCACCTGGAACCACTTGGTCAGCGGCCTCACGCCCGAATCGCTGCTCAACCAAATCCGGGCGATACCGGGGCTGACCCTGACCCCGACGGCATTGGGCGCGGCGCGGGCGGCACTGGCGGCGCGGACGATCCTGGCCTACCTGATCTCGCCGCTGGCGGGACCCGATGGCGCGCATCAGGTGTTCACCATCGCGGGACCGCAGGACGGTGCGGCGGGCGACACCAGGCTGCTGCTGCGGATGGTAGACATTTACAAGGGCAAGCCCGACGCAGCGATCCACCGGGTCACCAGCGACCAACTGGCCGACTTGCTGCCAAACTATGACATGGTGAGCGGCCTGCTGGTCTTCCCACCCTACACACCGGACGACATTCTGGAGTTCGCTCGTAACGGGCTGCGGGTGCCCACCGGGATCACCCGCCACATTATCCCGACCCGCGCGCTGCGGGTCAACATCCCGCTCGATGTGCTCCAGGCCGACCAACCGTTGGCCGAGAAAAACGCCTGGTGGCACGAGCGGGTCAAGGCCAAACTGGCCGACAACGACATCCGTTTTTACCAAGAGAGTACCTATCTCTTTGACGAATAGGGACGAGGACGAAGTTTGAGGTTTGAGGTTTGAGGTTTGAAGTACGAAATTAGCTCAAGCTATATCTCATACCTCGTACCTCATACCTCGCATAAAGGAGGCAAACACATGGCGACTGAAACGAAAGCAACCGAAGACAGCATCCGCGAAGCGTTGCGGGAAGTCTACGACCCCGAACTGGGGATCAATCTGGTGGACCTGGGGCTGATCTACGAGATCAGCGTGGAGAACGGCGTGGCCGACATCACCCACACCCTGACCAGCCCCGGCTGCCCGATGGGACCGGAAATCGTGACCAACGTCCGCCGCGCCGTCAGCCAGTTTGACGACATCGAGGATGTGCAGGTTCACATCGTCTTCAGCCCGCCCTGGCACCCGTCCATGATGAGCGACGATGCGAAGGACGAGCTGGGGTACTTTGGGTAAACGAGTTGTTAGTTATCAGTGGTCAGTGATCAGAAGTTTGACACGTCACACTGACCACTGATCACTGACCACTGACCACTCACACCTATGCCTTTCGACCACGCTGCTGTAGCCCACCAGATCGCCGCCAGCCACGGGTTGGCCGCCGGGCTGGCCGACCTGCGCCTGACCGGCGAAGAGGCGGCCACCGCCCTCTATCAGGCCACGCCCCACGACGCCTGGTGCGACCGGGTGGAAGAGGTGCTGGGCCGCGAAAAGACCAAGCGCTGGGTGGCGCAGCCGGTCACCCCCCTCCATACCTTCCCCCACCACGGCCCGCAGGACGAGCCATATACCGTCGTCGCCACCGACTCGTCGTACATCCCGCCCGACAAGCATCGCGGCGTGGAGTGCTACCTGATCAACGTGGGCCGGGTGATGCTCCACTATGGCACGGAGCCGCACGCCGAGTTGGACACGGTGCCGCAGCACTACACCGAGCCGCTGGCCGAAGGCGACGACTGGATGGTCAGCGGGCGGGTGTTGCAGGCCCGCTGTGCCCTGCGTGAGATCGAGGAGTTGCGCGAGTGGGCGGTGCGCTACCGGGCCGACCTGGCCTTGCTCGACGGCTCGCTGATGCAGCTAGGGCTGGCCCTACGCGGCGATGACACGGTGAAAGGGCTGATGGCCGAATACCTGGCCGTGCTGGAGAGCTTCCAGCACCTGGGCATCCCCATCCTGGGCTACGTGAGCAAACCGGCCAGCCACATGGTCATG
>JBBSEL010000382.1:0-4916 GCA_038239755.1 Chloroflexia bacterium
CAATGGGCAGCGCCATATCCTACAACGGGCCGCGACGGTTATGACCAGATCTCCGTTTGGCGGGATTGAGCCCCCCAAATAAAAAGCAGCGGCCCTCGGAATAAGCCGAGGGCCGCTGCTACCACCGCTTCGGGGCTAGGATTTATGAAGATAAACAGAAGCCCACTAGAGAAGGGCGGTGCCAGGAAAAAGAGATAGGGTGCTGGTGCATAACGTCCATTGCTGGTAGAAGGAAAAGGAATATGATTCCGCGGGTTAGTTGGTCCAGTCGCGCCGGACCGCGAACGTGCAGTGTCCATGCCCGGTCGCCGCGCACTCCACTTCGTGGACGACCACCGAGCAGTCGATCAATTTCTGAAACATCACCTCGTAGAACCGTGCCGTCGCCAGGCACACCGGGCGGGCCGCGTCCGTGATCTCCTCGCAATAGGAGCACTGCTCGACACTCAGATAATAATGTTGCGTATCAGTGTGGATCTGGTACTCCACGGGCGAATGAGGACGCGCCAGCATCCCCAACCCATGCCAGACCGCCGGAACCTGATCGACCGGGGACACGCGGCGCAACGCCGCGCTCAACGCCTGCACCCCCGGCGCGTCCCACACGTCCTGGGCCATCTGCTCGCCCATGTGGATGAAGAACAACAACGAGAGCGGCGGCGGTAGGTAGTGATACCCCGCCTGGAACAGCCGGGCCACGTCGGTGGCGGCGATCGTGCGGGTGCTGGTCGGCGGTGGTAGCTCCCGGCAATACCGCTCCAGCCCCAATTCGTGCAAGATCCGGTTATAATCGGCCCCGGCCACCAGCCGCAAGGACAGCAGCACATGGCGCAGAAAGCGGTTGCTGAACGCGGCCCCGGTTGCACGCATGGATGGCGCAGTTTCTATCGTATGCAAGCGCATTAGGCGCGTCTCCTCCTATGGCCCGACTTACTGCGCTAAAGGCTGCGTGCCCGCCTGTGCCCTGTGCGAGTCCGGCGCCAGGCCGCCCCCGACAGCAGCCTCGCACCCCGCGCCTCGTCGGCAGTCCCGCCAGACGCGTGTGTGTTCTTCATGATCTTCTTTACTGATTATACGTTAGCACCGGCAGCAGGAGTCCACAAGGTGCCCTATTTACCTATAGGGTGGACCCAAAAGTACCGAACAGCGGGGACCGGTCGCCCGCCGCGAGGAGACTGCCGGGGCAGGAATCGGGGGAAGGGCTAGGACTGATGGGGGGATCGCGGTGTCAGGGGCGGCGGGTGAAGACCAGCGCCTGGGAGTCTTCGTAGACCGCCTGCCATTGCGGGTCGGCCCGGACCAGGGGGATGAGGTCGGCGTGGAACGCCTTGTTCAACACCAGTGTGCGCACGCCATAGGTCGCCAGCCGCTCATGCCAGGTGGCCGCCCCCCGCGAAATGGCGAGATAGTCGGTCCAGACTTGCGGCTGTCGCGCCTCGAAGCGCCCGTCAATGAACAGCTTTTGCTGGGGATAGAGTACCCATTCCAGGTAGCCGCCCCATTCCATGTAGTTGAACAGCGGGCCGGGCGGCGGGTCGCTCGTGCCGGGCGTGCCCCCGGTGCCGTCGGCCAGGAAGCGGGCCACCGCCGTCGGCGTGGTCTTGTCCAGCGCCGTCGCCGGGCTGCGCCACAGCGGGGTGGCCCCCAGTGCCGCCACGATCAGCCCCCCGGCCAGTAGCCAGTTCAAGGCCGGGATCTCGCGGCTGTCGGCGGGGGGGGCATCGGGGGCCGAGGCCGGGCGCAGCCGTGCCCCCAGCGCCACCAACCCCAGCGCCACGCTCGGCGCGCTCACCCAGCCCCACCAGATCACGTTGCGGATCGACAGCAGCGCCAGCCCACCAAAGGCCAGCCAGAGCAATACTTCAGTCAGGCGTGGCACCCGGCGGCTGACCAGCAGCACCAGCAGGAAAATGGCGAGGTTGGCATAAAAGAGGATGCCGGTGCCGTTATACAGCGTCGGCGGCTGCCACTCGATGTTGAGCGCCCGCGCCGTCGGGTCGCCCGTCGCCACCGCCACATAGCTGTAGATGTTCCACAGATACGGGTTGACCAGCGTCGCCAGCCCGGTCACGAGGAGCGGCAAGGCCCATCCCACCGAGGCCCGCGACCGGAGTGCCCGTCGCCCCTCCACCGTCCGCAGCCCCGTCAGCACCCACCCGCCGACATACGCCCCGATCAGAATCAGCCCCAAAAAGAAGCTGCCATGTACATTCACCCAGACGATCATCAGCGGCGGCAGCAGCCAGAGTGCGCGGGGGTTGGGGGTTGGGGGTTGGGGGTTGGTATGTTCCGGTTGCCTGCCGTACCCGGCCCCAAAGCAGCGTTCTAAGGCCCAGACGAAGCCGATGAACGGTAGGAAGGCGAACAGTTGGGGCCGCATCCCGTAGTTGGTGAAGCCGGTAAAGTAGGCCAGCAACGTGGCGACCGCTGCCGCCGGGCGGCTCCCACTCGCCCGCCAGGCGACCACATACAGCACCCCATAGGTCGCCGTGATGATCGCCGTCCGCGCCGTCAGCATCAGCAGCGGCGACAGGTTATAGATCAGGTAGAACAGCACCTGCGACCCCCACTGCGGGTTGCTGTACGGCTCGCGCACGGGGGACTAGACCAGCACATCGGTGCCCAGGAAGGCAAACGGCCCCCCGCCCAGCATGATCCGCCCGCTGGTCACGTTCCACCAGAAGTCGAACGGCTCAATCGCGGGCAAACTCTGGAACACCCAGATCAGCGCCAGCGGCACAATCACCCACAGGTGCGTGCGACGCAAGCGCGAGAGGTACGAGGTACGAGGTACGAGGTACGAGGTGGGGGCGGGGGGTTGGGGGTTGGCGGGTGCTGTGTCCACGACGCTATTGTAGCACGGGGGCGGGGGCGGCGCAAGCATTGGAATTGGCAGGAGCGGCGTAAATCCCTATTATATGGGGTAGGGGCGGACCCACGTGTCCGCCTTGTTGGGGTTATCCAATTCTGCTCGGGTTGCCCCTGCTCAGGCGCACATGCAGGTCAGTCCCTACGGCGCGATGGAGATCAATCTACCAACCCCTAATCCCCCGCCAACGTCGCCGCCACCGCCCCCAACCCTACCGCCCGCAACCGCGCCACGCTAGGCCGCCCCTCCGCATCCAGATCGCGTAGGGTATAGAAGGCGGCGAGCAGCGCGGGCAGGTCCACGGCGGGCGCATCGTCGGGCCGGGGCGTGCGGCGGCGGGTCAGCCGGGCGGGCAGCGCATCGTCCACCGCCCGCGCCCCGCAGACCCAACTGAGCACCCGCTTCAGATACCAGATCCGCGCCCCGGTCGCCCGCAGGTCATCCACTGTCCCCCGCTGCCCTGTCACCGCCGCCGTCGCGTCCAGAATGTCCCCCTCGTCAAACGCCCGCCCCGCCAGGTGGCAAAACGCCAGCGCCATCCCGTACACCTGATTTGCATCCTGCGCGGCGATCACTTCGTGCGCCTGCTGATTTTGGATTTTGGATTTTGGATTTTGGATCATTTCACCCGATCCCTGATCCCTGATCCCTAATCCCTCCTGATCTCCCTCCAAAATCGCAAATCCAAAATCCAAAATCCCGTGCCCCCAACCCCGTTGCGTCCCGCTCGCCAGCGGATAGGTCAGGTCGGCGGTGTGGCTGGCCCCGCCGGGCGCGGTGGCGTAGGAGAGGCCGAGGCCGGGCACGGCGCGGGGATCGTGCATCGGCGCTTCCAGTCCCTTGACCGTGGTCAGGAAGGGCCGCGCTGCCGGGCCGATCCGTGCCACCAGCGCCGCGCTGCCATCGGCCAGCCACGCCCCGAAGCCCGTCCGTGTGGCGATCAGCGGGATCAGCGCCAGCGCCGTGTCCACATCGCCCCAGCGCAGAACCAGCCCCCCGGTATCCGCCGTTGTCAATAGCCCATGCTCGAAGCACTCCACCGCGCAGGCAATCGTTGCCCCGCAGGAGATGGTGTCCATCCCCCACCGGTTACACAGGTCGTTGGCGTGGGCCACCGCTTCCAAATTCGCGTTGCCCAGCAGCGTGCCGAACGCCGCCACCGTCTCCGATTCCGGCCCGGCCCCGCGCGGCGTCTTATATTTGCCCTCGCGGATCTCGATGGTCCGTTTGCAGGCGATGGGGCAGGCATAGCAGGTGTGCCGCCCCACCAGGATCGAATCGGCCAGCGCCGTGCCGCCGAGCGCCTGCGCCGCCTCGTGCCAGTCCGGCGTCTCGCGCCAGTTGATCACCGGCACATCGCCCTCGTACATGCCCAGTTCCAGCGCCCCGCTCGTGCCCAACTCGCCCAACGTCTGGATGACCAGGCTGTCCTTGATCCGCGCCAGCATCCGCCAGCGGATCGCCCGCAGCGCCGCCGGGTCGGCAGGGGTGGCCGCCCCGCCGCTGCCGACGCAGACAATGGCCTTGAGATTCTTGCTGCCGAACACCGCCCCCAGCCCACTCCGCGCCGACAGGTGGTGCTTGTGGTTCAGCAGCGCGGCGAAGCGCACCCGGTGTTCCCCCGCCGGGCCTATCGTCATCACCTGCGCCGCCCGGCTGCGCCCATCGGGCAGGGTCAGGGCGTGCCGTGCCGCCAGCACATCGTTCGTGGCGTAGGCGTCCTGCCCCCACAACTCGCGGGCCGGGAGCAACTCGACAACATCATCGATAATCAGCAGGTATGACGGCTCCACCGCCGCCCCGCTAAGGACCAGCCCATCATAACCTGCGAACTTGCATTCCGCCCCGAAATAGCCGCCGCAGTTCGACTCGCTCCACAGCCCGGTCAGCGGCGACCGTGCCGACACGGTGAAGCGGGGCAGCCCCGGCAAGCGGCTGTCGGTCAGCGGCCCGGTCATCACCATGATCGGGTTCGCCGGGGCGAACGGGTCCACCGCCCCCAGCCCAGGCCCCAGCCGGTCCCACACCAGCTTCGCCGCCAGGCTAC
>JBBSEL010000383.1:0-4908 GCA_038239755.1 Chloroflexia bacterium
GGATAGTTTCGGAGTTGGCCCAACAGATCGATGCTGACGTGGCTCTGATCACTCAGGCAACCGGGATGGATGCGGATGAGGCAGTGCTAGTCGCCCAAGCTGCCGCTATCCAAGGTCAGCCCTCTAGCTACATCGCCGAACTCGTGACCTACGTCACCAGCAGTCCCAGCGTGCAGAACCCGGCCGGCTGCCTGCGGGCCCTGGTTCAGCGCGGCCAGCGCCGCCCGATCCGGGGTGCCGGCGGGGTACCTCCACGGGCACAACGGGCGGCCCTACACCCGGCGCACTATGGCCCTGGGGGGAAGTATGCCCATCTCTTCCACCGCCCACCGGGGGCGACCAGCGGGCGCGGTACCGACCTCCCGACACTCCATCCTCAACTCCCGACTGCAGACCTGCTCCCTGTAACCAGCCCGGTGCAGCGCACTCGTGGACCATCGGCTTTTGAGATCGCGGCCAACCCCGCCTTGGCCGGGCGGGATGCAGAGGCTTGGCCCGCGCGGGCAGCCGCTGACCGGGGCGTAGCGGGCATCCGGGACATTCTGGGAAGCTGATCGTAGCCCATTGGGCAGGGTGCCTGTTTTGTGCGCCGGGCGCTCGTTAGCGGCTAGGAGTGGTGTGCTGGCCGACTTTGGGCTGAAGGCACGACGCGCGCAGGGTGGAACGGGGAATACCCCGCGAGCAGCCTCCTCCAGGGATCAATCCGCCGGGAACTGCCGCAACGGGGACAGGGGGTACTGCGGCGCGCTCCTGGGCGGGGCCACGGGGCTTGGCCAGCGGAGGATCTTGAAGAGCATCTGTTGACATAACTCGAACAGCAAGGCCCGGCCTGAGTTGGTGGACAAGCGCGACCGCTACCGCGCGGAAGGGTTTCGGGTGCTGTGGAATGCGTTCAAAGGGGACATCCTGTCGCCCGCAGCACCCCCTGTGGATCTCTCTCCCGCCGAACAGGCGCTGGTCCTGGCCGAGGCGCTGGCCAGCCTGGCCCGGTCACAATTGGAGCAGGAGCAGCGCCTGGGAGTCGTGGAAGACCGGCAACACACGATGGCCGACTACCTGCGGGGGTTCATCCAGGAGACGCGCCAGGGCCACAAATACCTGACCGAGCGGGTGGTCGCCCTAGAGCTGCGCTTATCGGGTGGGGCAGTGATCAGTGAGGACCAAGCGGCGGAACTGGCGCTGCATGTCAAGACGGTGGCCGCTGCGCTGGAGCAGCAGGGCACCCTCAATGGCTACCAGCGGGTTTATAGCGAGCTATATCGGCGCTATCGGGTTGCCAGCTATCGCAATCTGCCCGCCGCGCGGTATGCCGAAGCGTTAGCGTGGTTGGCCGGATGGTATGCAGAGCTGCAAGGCGGGGGTACCGACAATGCCTAACGATGGCCCCAACCGGGGGCGCGGCCCCCGCCCGCGCCCCCATTTGCCGTTGCGGGGAGATTCAGCCTCTGGTTGCGCATAACTTGATACTGCTGGCGAACCCTCGCTCAGCGGGCCAACCTGATAAGGTTAATGATCTTTGTCAAAATTAGCCGTAGCGGGGCGGTACGGGCATCGTGCGCGGTCGTTTTTGGAAACATAGGCACCAAAAACGTCGCCCCGAAATGAGCGTTTTTGGTCATGTGGGTGAGAAGCCGCTACAGCGCCGCACAGAGCCAACCGCCCAAAACGATGGCGATTCGACAGTCCTTGTCGGCAGCGGCCCGCTCAGCGAGGGTTCGCCAGCGGTATCTAGCGTATGATCCACAGTTTTCCACACTTTCTGCGCCCCTAGCGCCCTCAGCAGCCGGCCCAAGCCGGCCACGCCCCCCATGCCGTCCCGCACCGTGGTGGCCTGCGGGGCGTCGGCGCACTCCCCGCAGGCCGCCGCGGCGGGCTAACGGCAATCCGGCGAGTACTGCTCCACGAGCGCGGGTGCCACGGTCGCCGTGGAGTAGTTACCTACCGCCCAAACCTTGTGGGGCGACTGGGCCGCCACCCCGAACAGGTCGTTGCCGGCGCCCGGGTTCGGGCTGGCGGTGACGCTCCAGGCCCGCCCGTCCCAGTGCTCCGTGAGCGTCTGGTGTGTCAGGTAGCTGGTGGCCGAGAACCCTACGGCCCACGCGTCGTTCTTGGAGCGCGCCGTCACGCTGTAGAAGCGGGCATAGTTGGGGGCGAGGTCCGGCGTGGGCACGACGCTCCAGTGGCTGCCGTCGTAGTGCATGGCGAGCGGGTGCGGTGGCGCGAAGTAGCAGTAATCGTCGCAGTGCTGCCCCACCGCCCAGATATCGTGGGGAGACACCGCAGACACCGCAAAGAGCTCGTTATCGCCGCTGGGCATGACCGGGGCGGGCACGATGCTCCAGGCGCTGCCATTCCAGTGCTCGAACAACGGCCGGGTGACGACGTTGGTGAAATCGGTAAAGGTGCCGACGGCCCAGAGGTCGTTAGGGGCTAGCGCGACGACGCCAACCAACGAAGCAGAGCCCGGCAGGTCGGGAGTGGGTACCGCGCTGATCGCCGTGCCGTCCCAGTGCAGGATCACCGGCGTCGGCACGCCCGGCGTATCGGGGAGGAAGGCGCCCGGCAGGCCGCGGAAAGGGCCGCGGGCCCTGGGCCGGCCGAGGTGCCCAGCCAGCCCGAAGGGGGGGGGTCGAACGCGGCGGCGCCCGGCGTGCCGGGAGGCGGGGGCGGCGGCGGGGGCGGCGGGGGATAGAGGTAACCCACAAACCAGGCATTGTTGGGCGCGAGCGCCGCTGCGCCGGCGAGTGTATTGAAGCCGGCGTCAAAGGTGGGGCTCGGCACCACACTCCAGCCGCTGCCGTCGTAATGTTGCACCAGCGGCTGGACATGTATGAATTCCGGCGAAGCCTTGTAGTCGCCGACGGCCCAGACATCGTGAGGCGCGCGTGCCTGTACGGTGCGAAATCCTCATCCAACTCTGTATTGCCGGTCAGGCAGCCTCCCGATAGTAGTTGTGGATTATGCCGCCGAGCACTTTACGGCATGTCACCACTCCTTCTTTGCGGGCACGCTCGATTGGTATCGGGCAGCGTTGCTCAATGCCTTGGTGTGGGCGAGCTCGATTGTAATATTCGACATATTCCTTCATCACCCGCTGCAAATGCGCTTCACTGAGGATCAGTAGGCGGTCCAAGACCTCTGCTCTCACACTGCGGATCCATCGTTCCGCGAAGGCATTCGCACGAGGCGCCCGGTAGGGCGTCTTGATGATTTCGATGCCTTCCGCAGCGAACACAGCATCGAAGCTCGCGGTGAACTTCGCGTCCCTATCGCGGATCAAGAAACGCACCTGTTTCTGCTCATCCGGCAACGTCCAGGTCAGCTGCCGCGCCTGTTGGGTCACCCACTCGGCAGTGGGGTGGGCCGTGCAGCCAGCGAAATGTACCCTTCGACTGCCTAACTCCATGACGAAAAAGATGTACAGCGTTTTGAGCCAGGCTGTCTCAACAGTGAGAAAGTCGCAGGCCAGAAACTGCTCGCGATAATGGCTCAAGAACTCGCCCCAACTGCTCCCCTGCTTGGCCCGCTCAGGAGCCGGCGGCACATGCTGGCGCTTCAATATATCTCTTATCGTTGAGCGGCTGAGGGCATGGCCGAGTTTGAGCAATTCACCCTGCCGTTTGCCATAGCCCCAAGTAGGATTTTCTTGGGCTAGGCGTAACAGTAGCTCTGTGACCTCGGGAGCCGTGGCTGGCCGACCAGCTTTGCGGCGCTGGGTGAAGGTCCATTTGCGGCGGACGATGTCGCGGTGCCAGCGCAAGACAGTGTCAGGCTTGAACAGCAACAGCACCTCGTATAGCTTGGTTTTCGTGTTGCGACCCAAGCCGACAAGCTTGCTGGCGAGGACAGCTAGGACGAACTTCTCCCAGCGAGACACACGGGGTGCCTGTGGATGGTGTCGTTGCATGATCCGCAGTTGCTGGCGTAGCAGCAAGATTTCGAGGTCCTTGTCTGGTTGGGAGCGTCGGGTGCTGAAGAAAAGATCAAACAGCAACGAGACGATTTGAGCAAGTAGAAGGTAGAGCATAGCCGCATCGACTGCACGAGCTGTGCCAGGCAGCTATGGAGCAAAGGCGTGCGGGCCCGTCCGAGGTGCGTGTTCTGCCGCCGGACGCATTTTCCGCACCATACAGGGGAACAGCCCCCATTTTCTGGGCCAAAATTCAGCAGTATCGGGCATGATTGGCCCAAATCTTGGCTCCAGTGGGAAGGATTTTTCGGTCGATTCATTAAGGTGACAATATCTCGCCAACCAGAACCGGGATACCGCCAGCGACTTTCACGTCGACGGGGAGGCGTCCACCTAGCAGAGACCCCGTCGACTTCAGCCCACCGCGCAGTGGGACATTTCCAGCCGAGCTACGCGCGGAACAGGACGTGCCGTCTGTTACCCCGAAGCCATCGCCTTAAAGGCGGGAGCGTAGTCACTACATCAATTGCCGGAGCCCTCGCTACTATCCTTAGCAGGGCAACCAGTACTGACCACAATTTGATAGGTGCCGGGCGGCAAGGCCTCGCCTTGCCCGACGTCGCGGGTGATGGCCACCCGATCACCGGCGAGCGTCAACGTTCCGGCGAGCTGGAGGTTGGTCGGCAGCAAGCGCTGCGGAATCTCGTGCAGTCGATAGACCCCGCCGGGGGTCAGCGCCGGGGTTGCGTCGCTGGCGGTTGCGCTGAAATGCCCGATCGCCTTACCGGCCGCGTACAAGTGCAAGCGCCACGGCGCGCCTTCTAACCGGGCGGCGGTCGGCTCAGCCGCCAGGAGATCCGCTTCCGCGTTCCAGCAAGTAATTTGCACCGTCCGCTGGGCCCGCACATCCACTAAAAGATAAAAATGGCGGAAGCCGGGGTGCTGGCCGAGCTCAAGGACGAAACCCTGACACAGCGCCCGCATCTGGGGTAAGACCC
>JBBSEL010000384.1:0-4900 GCA_038239755.1 Chloroflexia bacterium
CTCGCGCCCGTGCTGATGCACCTATGTATGGCCCTCGATACCGTGCCGGTGCCGCGGGCGGGCCAAGCCGCGCCCAGCCGCGCCACCGTCGCCCGCCTGCGGGACGTGGCCTATCCCGGCCAGGTCTTGCTGACCGCTGCCACCGAGGCGGCGCTGGGCGCGGCCTGGCCGAATGGGGCCGTCCTGCGCGACCTGGGCGAATATCACCTGCGCGACATCATCCGCCCCGTCCACGTCTTCCAGGCGCTGACCCTCGATCTGCCCGCCGAGTTTCCGCCGCTGCCTGCCCTGGCCCACCACCCGACCAACGTCCGCCTGCCGCCGACCCCGCTGATCGGGCGCGACCGCGAACGGGCCGAGGCCATCGCCCTGCTCACCCAGCCCGGTGCCCGGCTGGTCACCTTCACCGGCCCCGGCGGCACCGGCAAGACCCACCTGGCCCTCCAGGTGGCCGCCGATGTGCTGGACCACTTCACCCACGGCGTGACCCTGGTGTCCCTCGCCGCCATCCGCGACCCCGCGCTGGTTATCCCGACCATCGCCACCACGCTGGGGGTGAACGAGGAGCCGGGTTATCCCCTGCTCGACACCTTGCAATACGCCCTGCGCGACCAACATCTGCTGCTGGTGCTCGATAACTTCGAACAGGTACTGGACGCGGCCCCCCAGGTGCGCCAACTGCTGGCGACCACCTTCCGCCTGCGCGCCCTGGTCACCAGCCGCGCCCCGCTCCATATCTACAGCGAACACGAATTTCCCGTCGCCCCGCTTCAAGTGCCCGACGTGGCCGCCCTGCCCCCGTTGCCCACCCTGGCGGCGGTCCCGGCGGTGACGGTCTTTGCCCACTATGCGGGCCGGGCCGATCCGGGCTTCGCCGTGACGGCGGGGAACGCCGTCACCGTCGCCACCCTCGTTGCCCGGCTCGATGGCCTGCCCCTCGCCTTGCGCCTGGCCGCCGCCCAGATCGGGCATCACGACCTGCCCACCCTGCTGGCCCGCCTGCCCGAACGGCTCACCTTCCATAACGGCATGGTGGGCACGTTGCCCCCGCTCCCCGCCCGCCAGCAAACCCTCCACGACACGATCACCTGGAGCTACGACTTGCTCAGCGAGGCCGAGCAACGGCTCTTCCGCCGCCTCGCCGTCTTCACCGGCCCCTTCACCGCCGCCGTGGCCGCCCTCGTGGCGGGGGAGGGGGGTTGGGGGTGGGGGGTTGGTGAGCGCAAGGAGGAGCAACCCACGGATCTCACCCCGCACGCCGCGTCACCAACCCCCCACCCTCCACCCCCCCCCCCGATTGGCGCGCGGGGCGACAAGAGCCTGCTGCAAGCCGCGCCGGAGGCCGGCGGGGTGCCGCAGTTCTATATGCTGGAAACGATCCGCGAGTATGCCCTGGAGCGGCTGCGCGCCGCCGGGGAGGCGGACCGGCTGCTGCGCCGCCACGCCGCCACCTACCTGGCGCTGGCCGAACAGGCCGCGCCGGAACTGAAAGGGGCCGAGCAACGGGGATGGCTCACCCGCCTGGAAAGCGAGCACGACAACCTGCGCGCCGCCGAAGCCTGGCTGCGCGACAGCGGCGACTGGGAGGGGGCGGGGCGGCTGGTGGCGGCGCTGCGCCACTTCTGGGTCACCCACAGCCACCTGACCGAAGGGCGTGCCCGCCACGAAACCGTGCTGGATCAGGCCGAGCGGCTGACTCCGCCGACACGGGCCAACGTCTTGCACGGCGCGGGGGTGCTGGCCTGGAGCCAGGGCGACAACGAGGCGGCACGGCGCTTTTTCGAGGCCGCCCTGGCCCTGCGCCGCGCCGAGGGGCACACACCGGGCACGGCCATGTTGCTGAACAACCTCGGCCACCTGGCGATCCTGCGCGCCGCCTACGACGAAGGCGCGGCACTGCTCAACGAAGCCTTCAACCTGCAAGAATCGATCGGGGATGCCTGGGGTAGCGCCCACACCCTGAGCAACCTGGGCAACGTGGCGATGTTGCGCGGCGACTACGATCAGGCCATCACCCTGATGGAAGAGAGCCTGACGCGCCGCCGGGCGCTGGGCGACACCCACGGCATGGCCGACTCGCTTTCGTCGCTGGGCGATGTGCTCTTACTCCAGGGCGCGGGCGAGCAGGCCGACGGGATCTTCCGCGAAGGGCTGGGCTACTTTCAGGATCTGGCCGACAAATCGGGCATCGCCGATTGCTTCGAGGGTCTGGCCGAAGCTGCCGCCTTGCAGGGCCGCCCCACCCGCGCCGCCCGCCTGGCCGGGGCCGCCGAGGCGCTGCGCGAGACGATCGGCGGCCACGACTGGCCCCATCTCACCGCCTACCGCGAACGCCTGATGACCGTCGCCCGGTCCCAACTGCCCCCCGCCGCCTGGACCGCCGCCTGGGCCGCCGGGCGGGCCCTCCCCCTGACCCACGCCATCGCCTACGCCTGCGATGATGCCCCGGACGTGAAACGTGAAACGTGAAACGTGAAACGTGAAACGTGCTGCGTGATTGGTAGAGTGTATTGCGTATTGCGTATTGCGTATTGCGTATTGCGTCGTTCTAACCACCAACCACTAACCACCCGTCACGTTTCACGTTTCACGTTTCACGCTTCACACGGGCTACTGCAACGGCTGGAGATAAAGCTGGAACGGTTCGCCCAGGCGGGGATACACCAGCGTGTTCGGGCCGAGCAGAGTCACCTGCCGCCCGCCGTAGCCAGGGAGCACGCCCGTTTGGAGCAGCCCCGCCCGCAGGTCCAGCACCACCATCGACAGGCAGCTCATCGGGTCCGGGTTGCTCACGCGCCGCCAGGCGAGCCGGTCGCCGTCCGCCGACAGGCTGTCCACCAGCGTCGCCTCGCGCACCAGCGTCGTCGTCGCCCCGCTAGCGAGCGTGTACATCTGGATAAGGGTTTCGTCAGGCTGGCCCTCGACCGGCGTCGCGCTCCAGATGACTCGGTCCCCGGCGATCACGTAGCTCGGCCTGGCCCACAGGGGCGTACTCAACACCCGCTCTGTGCCGGGATGGCGGGCGGAGGCGAGCCGCAGCACATATTGGCTGCCCACTCCCTCGGCCCAGACCACATAGCCGTTCCCGGCCACGAGTTGCGTCGGCGTGGTCCCCGGCTCGATCTGCGCTACCACCGTATCCTGCCCGGTCGCCCAACTGTGGGCGCGGACCTCCTGCGTGGCGGAGCTGGGACGCAGATAGTAAAGAATATCGCCGTCTACCGCGAAGTTGGTCGCGCCCACCGCGAACGACACCGGAGCATAGTCCTGCCCGGTTTGTAGATCGAAACCCTGGATCACGGCCACCGGGCTGGCCGAGGTGCCCGGTTCCTCGCGCCAGGCGAGCGTGCGCCCATCTGTGACCACATGCGCCCGGTGGGCCGCGCCGGGGCGGCTGGGGGGCAAGGGCACCACGGTCGTCACCTGCCCTGCCGCCAGGTCATAGCGCAGGAGGGTCGAAGCGCCGTAAGGGCTGGCCCCATCGAACCAGTAGAGCGCGCCGCCGCCGACCGCGTAATCCGCCAGGCCGCCCGTATCCCCGGTGATGTCGCCCAGGTAGCGCGCCGGGGCCGGGGTGGGGGTGGGAGTCAGCCCCGCCGGAGCCCTCGTCCGCAGTCGCAGCGTGCCCAACTGGCTGAGCAGCACCCGGTACGGATTGACATTCTCCGGATGGTATTCCATCACCGCGCGCTCGAAATACTGCACCGTATAGGGCTTACCGTCCAGCGGGCTGATCTCGGTGAACTCATCGGACAGCGGGTAGCCCTGTTGTTCCAGCCCGCCGTGCGACTCCCAGTAGAGGCGGAACTCGCCACCGAGGGTGTGCCCGGTTTGGGCAAAATAGCGCGGGCGTTCGCCGTTGGGCCGCTGGTTCGGCGCGCCCGTCGGATACTTCTGCTGGTACTGATACGTCCCCAATTGCGCCAGCAGCACTTCGTAGGGCGTGCCCTGGTTTTCGGGGTGATACTCGAACACGGCCCGCTCGAAATATTGCACCTCGTAGGACATGCCGTCGAGGTCGGAGGCTTCCAACCGGACTTCCGAAATCGGGTAGCCTTCTTGGACCAGCCCACCGTGCAGATCCCAGTAGTCTAGGAACACCCCGGTTATGGCATGGCCGGTTTGCGAGAACAGCCGGCTGCCCAGACCCGGAATCGTGGCGGGGCACGAGGACAGGAAGGGCAGCGACCCTTCTGAATACGACGGGGCGGGGGGGGGTGTTACCGCCAGCGTCGGGACGGGAGTGGGAATCGCGGGCAGGGTCGGCACCGCTGTGGCCGGGGTGGGGGCCGCCCCGGGCCTCGCGGCCTGGAGCGACCCGCCCACCCCGATCAACAGCCCCAGAGCTAGCAGCACAGTAACGAACGCGAGCCGTAAATAGACAGACATCATCGTACGCTCCTTCATATTCAATCATAATGAGGCTGGCATCCCCTTGTGCTATAACAACGAGGCACCGCCGGGCCGGTTGCACCCCGAAGCAGATCGGCGGGGCGGCGTAGCATCCCCCACCAGAGAGCGGGCCACGGCACCAACCACATAAGCGTGCATCACTTCGCTGTCATCCTGAATGCAGTGAAGGATCTTGTTGGAGAACCAAGATCGTTATTGAAGATCGAGATCGGGGCCGCAGCACCCCGGACCACGGAGAAGATCCTTCGCTGCGCTCAGGATGACAGCGGGAGGGGTCGCCCGGTGTACCTTTGCCCCGTGTAGGATACGGCTCGGCCCATTGATGGTGAGGATTCCCCGACACCTGCGACACCCGACCATCAATGGACCGAGCCATCTCCTACCCGCCGTAACGGATCTCAGGCCACCGAGCTTGACAGCCGCCCCACCCCCGTGTATCCTAAGCGCCACAGGAGAGACCCATCACGCATCACGTTTCACGTTTTAC
>JBBSEL010000385.1:0-4900 GCA_038239755.1 Chloroflexia bacterium
AGGAAGGGGCGTGCCAACGTAGAAGTATAGCCGTTCCAGCGCCGTAGGGCAATTTTTCGCGGTGTTCCGGTGTTCCGGCGCGCCCTGTTAGGCGAGGTCGGTCATCTCTTCCCAGTTCGCCCCATACGACATCTCTACCTCGAGCGGCACGCTCAGACTGACGACGTTGCGCATGCAATCGCCCACCAACTGCCCGAGTTGCTGCATCTCCGTGATCGGCGTCTCAAAGAGCAGCTCGTCATGCACCTGCAACAGCATCTTGGCGGTCAGCTTGCGTTCGGGCATCCGCTTGTAGAGGTTGATCATGGCGATTTTGATGATATCGGCGGCGGTGCCCTGCACCGGGGCATTAATCGCCTGGCGCTCGCCGCTCTGGCGCACGTTGGGGTTGCTCGCCCCCAGTTCGGGGATGTAGCGGCGGCGGCCCAGCAGCGTGGTCACATAGCCCAGTTCGCGGCCCTCTTTGATCGTGCGGTCCATGTAGGCGCGGATCTTGGGGAAGCGTGCCCAGTAGCGGGCGATGAACGCCTGCGCCTCGGCCATCGGCACGCCGATTTCGTGCGAGAGGGCGAACGCGCCCATGCCGTAGAGGATGCCGAAGTTGATTCGCTTGGCGAAATTGCGCTGGGCAAAGACGACCTCGCCAATCGGCACGGTGAACAGTTCGGCAGCGGTGGCGGCGTGGATGTCCTGCCCGGTGCGGAACGCTTCGACCAGCAATTCCTCACCGGTCATATGGGCCAGGATGCGTAGCTCGATCTGCGAATAGTCGGCGGCGAACAGGACGGCGGGGCGACCGACTACGGGATGCGACGACGTGTTGTCGGCGACGAAGGCGCGGCGGATGGCCCGGCCTTCGGCGGTGCGGATCGGGATGTTCTGCAAGTTCGGGTCGGACGAGGAGAGCCGCCCGGTGCTGGCCCGCGTCTGGCTGTAGGAGGTGTGAACCCGTCCGGTGTCGGGGTTCACCGACGCGGGCAGGGCGTCCACATAGGTCGAGATCAGCTTGGTCAACTGCCGGTACTCGATCACCTGATCGACGATGGGGTGCCGCCCGCGCAGGTCCTCCAGCACCTCCTGGGCGGTGGAATAGCCGGTCTTGGTCCGCTTGCCCGTGCCGATTTGGAGTTCCTCGAACAGGATCACGCCCAACTGCTGCGACGAGTTGATGTTGAACGGGTGCTTTGCCAGGTCGTAAATGTCGGCCTGGATCGTCTCCATCCGCTTGTGCAGTTCGTCCGAAATCTCCTTCAGCACGGTCACGTCCACGGCGATGCCGATCGTCTCCATATCGCGCAGGACCGGCACCAGGGGCATTTCGATCTCGGTCAGCAGGTCCCACTGCCCCAGCTCATGCACGGGCGGCACAACCTTCTCCAGCAGCCGGTAGGTCATGTCGGCGTCGGCGGCGGCGTAGGCTCCGGCCTTCAGCGCGGGCACCTCGGCCATTGTGATCTGGTTGCGCCCGGTGCCGATCAGGTCTTCGATGGGAGTCATCTGCACGCCCAGCAGCCGGAAGGCTAGATCCTTCAGCCCCACCTTCACCTCACCCGTCAGGAAGGCGGCGATCATGCTGTCCAGCCCCAGCCCTTCATCGCTGATCGGCATCCCGGCCAGTTGGAGGGCGATCATGTCGTACTTGGCGTGGTGCGCGTCCTTCTTCGGCGTGGCGGCGGCCAGGATCGGCCCTAGCACCTCGCGCACAGTTTCTACATCCAGGCGCGGCTCCTCGTGACCCACATTGATATAATACGACTCGCCGTCCGCCGGGCAGATCGAGATGCCGACCAGCTTGCTCCGCAGCACGTCCAGCGCGGTGCCTTCGGTGTCGATGGCGAACCGTTCAACCTCGCCCAACCGCTTGACCAGGGCTTCCAGGTCGGCGCGGGTGGTGATCAGGTGGTAGCCGGGCGGCATTTCCCCGGCGGCCACCGCCGCTTCGGTCGCCGCCATCGCTGCCGCGGCGCTGTCGTGTGCGCCGTCGGCAAAGAGGCTGAGTTGCTGGTTGGGGCCGGTGCGGGCGGGGGGCGGCGGGGCGGCCTCGGCCCCCGGCAGCTTGTTCAGCAGCCGGTTGAATTCGAGCTGGCGGAACAGGCCGATCAGCCGGTCGCGGTCGAAATGAGCGATCCGGCACGCATCCAGATCGAGCGTCAGCGGCACGTCGCAGACGATGGTCGCCAGGACTTTGCTCTGGCGGGCCTGCTCGGCATGGTCGCGTAAGGATTGCTGCGCCTTCGCTGGTTTGACTTCGTCCAGGTGGGCCAGGATTTCTTCGATGGCCCCGAACTGCTGAATCAGGGCCGTGGCCGTCTTTTCACCGATACCGGGCACGTTGGGGATGTTATCCGACGTGTCGCCCCGCAGCGCCTTGTAGTCGGGGATGCGCTCCGGGCCGAAGCCAAAGCGCTCTTCCACAGCAGCGCGGTCGTACTCGGTCGTCTCCTGAAAGCGGTTGCGCCCGGTGGGGGTGACCACATGGACCTGCTCGGTGACCAGTTGCAGTTCGTCCATGTCGCCGGTGATGACCAGCACATCGACGCCTGCTTTTTCGGCCTGGTTGGCGATGGTGCCGATTACGTCGTCGGCCTCGAAGCCTTCTAGCTCGAAGATCGGCATCCCCATCGCCTCGATGATCTCGCGGCACCGCCCGATCTGCTGGCGCAGGTCGTCGGGCATGGGGGGACGGGTGGCCTTGTAATCCGCCGATATCTCGCTGCGGAACGAGCGGCCACGATCCAGCGCCATCGCCGTGTAATCCGGCTGCTCCTTCCGCAGCACGTCGAGTAGCATCTGGGTGAAACCCAGCACGGCGTTGGTCGGCTCGCCTGCCCTGGTCATCATGGTCGGCGGCAGGGCATGATAGGCGCGGTAAATCAGGGCATAACCGTCCACCAGGATCAGTTTTTTGCGCCCGGCAGGGGAGGGGGAGTGGGAGGTCATGCCCTATTATACGGCTTTGCCGGAGGCCGCGCAACGGCCCAAAGATGGAACATTTGTGCGCAAAAAGGCGGAGATCTGGCGGCTTGATCCCTGTGCGCCGTGGCGCCAGCGGTGTGATTCTGGGCACGCTGAACCGAGGGGTAGCGGGCCGGACCCTGCCATCCTGTGCCAGCCCCGCGCATTGAGGAGTGGCACAGAATGTGATCTGAGGCTGTCCTGAACACAGCACTCTGGCAACACCTTTGCGGGCCGGGCCTGTTGTATCCCGCAGGCGGACGGTCTACCAACGTATGGAAAGGAAAGCGAACGGTTTTATGCCCTCTGACGACAGCCCTATCACCAAAGCAGATATCACGGTCGTGCTCGTGCGCCGATTGGTCGCGGCCCAGTTTCCCCGGTGGGCCGCCTTGCCGATCAGACCGGTCGAACTCGACGGCACTGACAACACGACCTTTCGGCTTGGCGCAGACATGAGCGTGCGCCTGCCCAGCGCCGGGTGGTACGTGGCGCAAGTAGAGAAGGAACACCGCTGGTTGCCCCGGCTGGCCCCGCTCCTGCCGTTGCCCATCCCGGTCCCGCTGGCGCAGGGGGTGCCCGGCGAGGGGTATCCCTGGCCCTGGTCTATCTACCGCTGGCTCGGTGGCGAGGTCGCCACGGTCGCCCCTATCACCGATCTCAGCCAATTTGCGACGGCGCTGGCCCAATTCCTCACCGCCCTCCAGCGCATCGACCCCAGCGGTGGCCCGCCACCGGGGCTGCACAACTTTTATCGCGGTGGGCCACTGACCATTTATGACGCGGAGACTCGGCAAACCATCGCCGCGCTAGACGGCCAGATTAATGCGGCGGCAATGACCGCCGTGTGGGAAACCGCGCTCGCTGCAACCTGGATCGGTCCGCCGGTCTGGATTCATGGGGATGTTGCCGCCGGGAATCTGCTGGTCCAGGCGGGCCGGTTAAGCGCGGTTATCGACTTCGGGGTGGTCGGTGTCGGTGATCCCGCCTGCGACCTGACGATTGCCTGGACGTTCCTGTCGGGAGCTAGCCGGGAAGCGTTCCGCGCCGGGGTGCCGGTGGATGCTGCCACCTGGGCGCGGGCGCGGGGGTGGGCGCTGTGGAAAGCCCTGATTACCCTGGCCGAAACCCGGCACACCGAACCCTTGCGCGCCGAAGAGCAGCGGCGGATCCTTGCCGACGTGCTAGCCGAACACGAATACGCCGAACGGCGACGCGGCCCGGCGGACATTTCCTGACGTGCAGACCGGCCAAGATCGTGGGTGTTCGGAGTTTGGTAGGCAGGTCTGGTTCTGGGCCTTACTGGCCCGCGTGGAATTGCGCCCCCGCCCATCCCGCACCCCCGCCCGACTTTAGGCGAGCACCTGTGCGAGGTCCGCCGCCGACCGGCCGCGCGCCTTGCCTGCCCAGGCCACCAAGCGGCTCACCCCCCCCGCCGACGCGGGCCGCTTGTAGCCCCGCATCGTCCGATACCGTTCCTTGATCCACCACCCGATCCCCCGCTCACTCGCGTTGTTTGTCCCCTCAAGCTGTTCCCCGTCCGGCTCCTCCCACGTCCGATAGCACGTGAGGCGGCTCCATAAGTTCGCCCGGTCCAAAAACAACTGTCGCAGCCGATCGGCCCGGCTCCACTTTTCCCCCTTGCCCGGCGGGGCCGCGTCTTTGTAGCGCTGGGGGCTGGCATCCAGTTCGTCGGCCTGCGGCGGCGGGCGCGCCCCCCCCCTTCCCCCAAGCGCCGCAAGTCCGCCGGCGCTTGCTCCACCGGCACCCCGATCGCCGCTCGTGAGCCCTCCCGGTCGCCCCCCACTTTAGCCGGCAACTCGGCCACCAGCGCGTCGGTATGGCGCCGCCCCTGCGCTTTACCTCCTTGGTGCGGCAACCCCCAGCCGTCCGCCGCCTGCTTCCTGCTGTCGGCAGCGGCGGTGACCCGCCGCTCGGCGCCCAC
>JBBSEL010000386.1:0-4875 GCA_038239755.1 Chloroflexia bacterium
ACAGCCCGCCCACGCCCATCCCCAGCAGGATCGACATCAGCGAACAGGGGGCCATGATATAGAGTTGCAAGAAGCCTTCCTGTTTATCCCAGTATAGTTGCGAGGCCATCATCCACAGCACGTTGAGCCAGTAGGTCGCCATCGTCGCGCCGAGGATGACGAAGCCGATGTAGGCTTCGGGGGCGTGGAGCGCCCGGTAGAGGAAGACAAACGCCGACGTATTGATCAGCGGGATGAGGATCTCGAAGAAGACCCAGCTTAACTCGCGGTGCGCCCCCCAGATGCGGGGGTAGGCGCGGGCGGCAGCCGCCTGGAAAAAGAGCCGCCATCCGGTGTTCTTGTCCATCTGCGCTCCTGTGGAGGAGGTGAAGGATGAATTATAAAGGATGAAGTATGAAAGGCTTACAACCTATCTCTATACTTCATCCTTTATAATTCATCCTTCATCCTTCGTCTCGCTACGCGCTCGCCGCGTCCGTCTCGGTCAGGCTGCGCCCGACGAGTTTGATGAAGACATCTTCCAGTGTCGGCTCGTTCTTTTCCAAGGTGAGGATCCCGGCGTTCATGCCGGTCAGGGCGGTCACGACCGCGCCGATGGCGGCTTCTTCCTCCAAGATGAACTTGAGCCGGGTGCCACCCCCTGTCGGGGCGGCTTCGCCGGTCACGCGGACCACGCCGGGGGTATGGGCCAACGTCTCCAGGCTGCGGGGGGTGATGCCGGTGGCCTGGATCTGGAACACGGGCTGCTTCTGAAGCATCCGCTTCAGGTTGGCCGGAGTGTCGCAGATCAGCACGGCTCCGCGGTCAATGATGGCGATACGGTCGCACAGTTCGTCGGCCTCGGCCATGTAGTGGGTGGTCAGCAGCACCGTGCGGTCGGAGCGCTCGCGCATCCAGTCGCGGGTGAAGTCGCGCACCACGCGGGCGGCGTGGACATCCAGCCCCAGGGTCGGCTCATCGAGGAAGATCACCTTTGGATCGGTGACGAAGCCCCGGCAGAAGTTCATCCGCTGGCGCTGGCCGGTACTCAGGCCGCTGACGCGGGCGTTCGCCTGCTCCTCCAGTTCGACGATCTTGAGCATCCGGGCGATGCGCTCGTTGGCGATTTTGGTTGGCACGCCATAAAATTGGCTGAACATCCAAATATTTTCACGTACAGTGAGAATTCCGTAGCCACTGGTCTCACCGCCGCTGACCATGTTGATCCGGCGGCGCACCTCTTCATCGTCCTTCACCACATCCAGCCCATCGACCATGCAGGTGCCGCCGCTAGGAGCCAGCAGGGTGGTCAGGATCTTGATCAGGGTGGTTTTGCCTGCACCGTTCGGTCCCAACAGCCCGAATAGCTCGCCCTCGTAGACTTCCAGATCGACTCCCCCCAACGCGGTCAGCAGCTTGGTCGCCTTCGGTTCGCCGCGTTTTTTCTTCTCGCCCTGCACCTTGTAGACGCGGCTCAGGTTCTCGGTCTTGATCGCCAGGCGGCGCGGCGTGGATGGGCCAGCGACGGCAGCAGTGGGGGCCAGGGCAGGGGCCGCCAGGTCGTCCGGTCTGCCGGACAGGGGGGTTGCGCGCTCACGAAGCTCCAGACTCATGGTCTTCTTACCTTTCGTCTCTTGTCTCATCGAAGGGGATCGTCGGTGGGATGGGGATGGGGCGGGCATCACCGGCACAGCGGCCAGGGCCACGGTCGCGTGCTCACCTTCGCAGTGTAGCGGATCTGTTCTGCTTTGGGTTCCGCCGCAGGACCGATCCCCTGATCGGCCAAACGGACGGTCTCGACCGGAGGTGTGATCCACATTTTGCTTATGTACCTACACCGGCTGCACCTGCCAGTAGCACAGGCTACGGCATTCGCGAATACATACGAACGGCCTCTCCCAAGATCGGGAGAGACCGCTCGTTCATATGTGCTGGATGATGGATGATGGTTCGCTCTATTTACGCTTGCCATTCTTGCTCCCCGACGAGGACGTGGCTTCCTGGCTCAACCGCTGTTGCAGCAGGGCCAGCACGGCGGCTTCTTCGGCCTTTAGCTCCCGCAGCGAATCCTCCAGCGCTTGCTCGGCCAGTTGCTTCAAGGTGTCGGCCATGCCCCCGTCCAGGTAGGTCTCGATGATCGCGGGGTGGACGTAGCACTTGCGGCAGACACTGGGGGTGTTGCCCAACTCCTTAGCCACATGTTCACTCGCCTCCACCACATGCTTCTTGGCCTGAGTGGCCGAGTCGAACGACTCGAAGGTCTGCAAGGCCATCGCCGCCAGCACCGTCCCGGCCCAGGTGCGAAAATCTTTCGCCGTGAAATCCTGGCCGGTGATCTCCTGGAGGTAGGTGTTCACGTCTTCCGAATCAATCGTCTGTGGCTGCCCATCGTCGTCCAGATATTGGAACAACTCCTGGCCGGGCATCGCCTGGCAGCGCTTCACGATCTGGACCAGGCGGCGGTCTTCTACGTTAATCGAGTGCCTCACGCCGCTCTTGCCTCGGAAGTTGAAGACAACCTTCTGCCCACGCACGCGCACATGGCGAGTCTGCATGGTCGTCAGCCCATAGGAGTGGTTGGTGCGGGCGTATTCTTCGTTGCCGATACGGATCCGGGTGGTTTCGAGCAGGCGGACGACGGTCGCCAGCACCTTTTCGCGGGGGAGACCGGGGCGGGCCAAGTCTTTCTCCACCTGGACGCGGATCCGGGGTAGTGCCCGGCCAAAGGCCATCATCCGGTCATACTTGGTTTCGTCGCGCACCTGCCGCCAGCGGGCGTGGTAGCGGTATTGCTTGCGGCCCTTGGCATCGCGCCCGGTGGCCTGGATGTGGCCGCGTGGATGGGGGCTAATCCACACGTCGGTCCAGGCCGGGGGGATCGCCAGGGCTTTGATCCGCGCCAGATCGGCCTCGTCGGTGATCGGCTCTCCGTCTTTGGCGATGTAGCGGATGCCGGGGCGCTTATCGTTCACATAGCGCAGCCCTGCCGCCTTGGCCGATTGGACCGGGTCGGGATGGAGGGCTGTGTCGTCGGTGGTGTGGGTGGGGGTAGGCTGGCTCATGCTGCCGGTTAAAAGCAAGTGTGATGCCAGTCTGGATTATCAGCGCATGACGTTTAATGTGAGTTAAACGTCATAACTTCCATATCCTCCGAAGCCGCTGGGAATTCATGGAACTCTCCCCGCTCTACCATGAACTTCCAGCCGGTCATGGCAGGGGGTTTTAGACCCAGTTGGGTGATGATGACCGCGATCTGCGTCCGGTGTTCGGTTGAGTGGTTGAGGATCTGGACCATGAAACTGGCGAGTGGGTATTCATAAATCGGCTCATTGGGCCGCTCCACCCGCACGATGGTACTGGCCTGCACCGAGGCGGCGAGTTGGAGCATCGCCGCGCCCGCCCAGCGCACGCCGTCTTTCAGCACCGCAAAGCCCCCAAACCGATCCTCCGGGGGGGTTACCTCCGGCCACTTGTTGGTGACCAGATTCACGTAGTCCACCTCGGAATAGACCAGATGCACCAGTGTATCGCGGATCGACCCATAACAGCCCACGGCTGTTGCGTCAAGCTGATCCTCGCTCAAGCCTTCGCAAAACTCCAGCAGCACCAGATCGGCCCAGGTGTTGTGCTGGAACAATGCACTGAGGACGCTCGTGTCCCCCTGTTCCGCTTGTTGCATTATTGCTCTCCATATGCGATATCCGGTGAGGCCCGGTACCGCCCACCCGCGCCTATCGTACCCGGCGGGACGTGCTGGGGCACGTTATTGGGCTAATTGGGCGCAATGCTCCTCGTCGTGTTCTACCAGGAAGGTGACGATTTGGCGCAGGGTCAGCGGGCCTTCGGTCTCGTGGGTGCCCTGGCGTGCCCAGTCGGCGGGTGGGATATGGCGCAACATCTGCACCAGTTCGGCCCGCTTCAGGGTAAAGGCGGCCAGCGAGTCCTGCACCGGCAACGCGGCGTAGCGCGCCACCTCAACCCAGCGCCGATCATCGTAGGCGGGCAGCGGCGGGTTGTCGCGGGCGAGGATTGCATAGATGCGATAAGCAATGATATCGTCACTAGCCCGTACATGCGCCAGTATTTCTACGGCGGTCCAGCCTTCCGCGTCGGCAGCGGAAGGCCGCGCCGTGGCGCTCGGCCCGGCCAGGGTGTGGGCCAGTTGTTGCGGCACCTGCGCCAATCGATCGACTAAATCCCTGTCGAATTGATCCATGGTGTGTCCCCTCTCCGCCGGGGTGTGTTTTCACACCCCGGCGGTATGGTGGTCCTTAACGCCGTTGGGCCGGGGTGTGGCAGTTGGGGAAGAACGTGTTGGCGACGATCTTCGCGGTTTGCCCCCGCGTAGCGGTGCCGTTGGGCCGGAAGTAGGGGCGGTTGGTCGGGGCGATGCACGGCTCCCCTGCCCCACCACAGGGATAGCCGCTCATGATGCCCCGGCTGGCGAGGCGTTCGATGAACAGGTAGAAGGTGCTGCCCGGCGGTACATCGGTGAAGGTCTGTGTGGTGGGCGTTTCGCTGTAGCCCGCCGCGTTCGCCCCGATCTTGGCAAGTTGCCCGCGGGTGACATTGTTGTTCGGGCGGAAGTACGGGCGATTGGCCGGGGCGATGCATGGCTCGAATGGCCCGCCACAGGGGTAGCCGCTGATGATCCCCCGCGCCGAGAGCCGCTCGATGTAGACCCAGAACGTGCTGCCCGGCGCGGCATCTTCATAGGTCTGCTGCGTACTGGGCACGATCTCGGCAAACCCGGCGCTGCTGGCGACGATCTTGGCCGTCTGGCCCCGCGTGACGTTGTTCCCCACCCGATAATAGCCACCGGGGCACGGTTCGCCCGGCCCGCCGCAGGGATAGCCGTTGATAATGCCCCGGCACGCCAGGCAGCGGATCACGTCG
>JBBSEL010000387.1:0-4872 GCA_038239755.1 Chloroflexia bacterium
GGCCCGGCATGCCTTGGCGATGGTGTTCAGCCGCTCGGCCACCTGCTGGATGCCCTCGACGGTGCGGTACTCCTCGCCCAGCCACGGCACCACGGCATACTGGCAGCCCAGCGTCTGGAGATCGCGGATCACCGCCGCCGTGTCCTCCTCCCAGAGCTGCAAGCCGACATGCGCGGCAGCCGCCTGCATCCCCCGGTCGTCCAGCAAGGCGCGGATCTCGCTGACCGGCACGCCGCCATACCCGGCGAATTCCACGGCGCGGTAGCCCATGTCGGCTAGGGCGCGCAAGGTGCCGAGCATATCCGCCTTGGTCTCTTCGCGCACGGTATAAAGTTGGAGTGCAATCTGATTCTTGTCCATGACTTCGCTGTCTCCTCCTGATTGTTGATGATCATGCAACGTCCGCCGGAGCACCGGATCACGGGTCCAGGGTGCCCTCGCGCAGGCCCAGGGGCAAGGGCGCGGGCCGTTCCTCGCCGCTGCTCAGATCGATATGGTGGCCCGCCGCCGAAGCGTCGAGGATGGCGTGCATGATGTCGAGCACATGATACGCCTGTTCGCCGCTGGCGCGGTGGGGGCGACCCGACTGGATCGCGTAGGCCATGTCGGCCACACCGATGCCCCGGCTGTTCTCGCTGTAGCCGTGAGTCAGGGGCACGCTGCTCCATTCGGTCGCCCCGGCCCGGCGCACGCGCACCGTCCCGCCAAACCCGTTGGGATCGGGCACACTCAGCGAGCCTTCGGTGCCGTAGATCTCGAGCGGCGGCAGATTGTGGCCCCAGACATCGAAGCTGGTGATGAGGGTCGCTACCGGGCCGTCGGCAAAGTCGAGTACCCCGGCTACATGGGTCGGTGTGTTGACCTTGATCATTTGCCCCCGCCGCGCCGCGCTGCCGATGACCCGCTCCGGCGTGGTGATGCGGGCGGAGCCGGTTACCCGCCGCACCGGCCCAAGCAGGGTGATCAGTGCGGTCAGGTAATACGGCCCCATGTCGAACAGCGGCCCCGCGCCGGGCTGGTAGAAGAAGTCGGGGTCGGGGTGCCAGCCTTCCGGCCCGTGGCCGAGCATAAAGGCTGTGGCCGCGACCGGCGTGCCGATCCACCCGTCGTCAATCAGCTTGCGGCAGGTCTGTAGCCCGGCACCGAGGAAAGTGTCGGGCGCACAGCCGACGCGCAGCCCCTTGTCCTTCGCCAGCCGCAAGATCTGTTGCCCTTCCTCGCGGGTCAGCGCCAGCGGCTTCTCGTTGTAGACCGATTTGCCCGCCGCCAATGCCCGCAGCGCGATCTCGGCGTGGGCGGCGGGGATGGTCAGGTTGAGCACGATGGCGATGTCGGGGTCGGCCAGCAATTCGTCCACCGTATAGGCGTGGGGCACGTTGAACGCGGCGGCCTGAGCCTGTGCGCGCTCCATCACCACGTCGGCCACTGCCGCCACTTCCAGATTCTCAAACGTGGGGCAGACCTTAAGATAGGTGCTGCTGATATTGCCACAGCCAACGATACCGATTTTGGTTCGCATATGCCTCCTTGATAGGGGTTAGAGGTGGGGGTCAGAAGTTGGGGGTCGGGGCATCGGGCGCAGGCACGGGGAACTCCACACGTGCATAGATCGCCCGCAGGGTCAGCGTGATGTCAAGCGAGTCCAGGCGCACCGCCTCGTCGGGCGACCCCACCGCCGTCACAAACCAGCCATCGCCCTGGCGGGTGAAATGCTCCACCCGCATCTGGTCCTGCGCCACCAGCACATAGTCGGTCAGCGAGGCCAGCCGCCAGTAACGGGCGAATTTCTCGCCCCGGTCATACGCTTCAGTCGAGGGCGACAGCACCTCGAAGATCACCTGCGGATTGAGCAGGGTATCGCGCTGATCATCCGCAAACTCGCGCGGCCCACGCACCGCTACCACATCGGGATAGGTATACATCCGAGTTGGCGACACCCGCACGCGTAGATCGCTCATATACACCCAGCACGGTCGCTCCTCAAACTGGTTGCCGAGGTGCCGGAAGATATTCCTGGCAATGATATTATGGACTTCGCTGGCCCCCGACATGGCGAAGATTTCGCCATCCAGATACTCATTCCGGTATTCCGCAGCACGTTCCAGGGTGAGGTATTCTTCTGGGGTGTAGGTGGGCTTGCGTTGTGCGGCCATCGGCTCTCCTTCGCGGCTGGTGTGCGCGCTCATTATACCATGCCCGGTGGGCAGTGGATCATCAGCAGGGCTACACAATCTCGCGGAGATGGTCTGTTGCTGTAGGGGCATAACCATGTGTGCGTCTGCTGGGGTGTAGGCTAGGCGACGGCTGGGATCGGTGCGGCTCCTTCGGGCCAGTCGCCGCGCAAGAACCTGTCGGCTGCCGGAAAGAAATGGTCGGGTGCCTCGATCCAGGGGTAGTGACCAGAACCCGGAATGACCAGTAGCCGTGCCTGGGGCAAGGTCGCCGCCCATTCCTGCGACGATGCCAGCGGGATCAAGTCTTCGGCCCCGTGGATGATCAGGGTTGGCACAGCCAGAGAGGCCAGTTGGGGCCGCCAATCCCACGCGCCGGGCGGGGGCAGCTTCTGCCAGAGGGCCAGGAGGTTACGCGGCCACTCGTTCTCATAGGCACAAGGGTTCGCCCGCATCTGGGCCAGGGCGTCGGGTTGGCCCATCTGGCGGGGCAGCCACACCTGTTGATACTCCCGGCAATAGGCCACCGGGTCGCTCATATCCATGCCCGCCTCACGTAGCTCCGCCAGGCGTTGGACTGCCGCCGGATCGGTGCGGGCCTCTGCACGCTTCTGCGCCTCTTCCGGGTAGCGGTACATTCCTTCGCCCCACACCGGCCCCGGCCCGATCAGCAGCAGCCGGTCAATCGCGGCGGGGTGCGCCAGTGCATACTGCGCCATGCTGCCGCTCATCGCGGACCAGCCGATCAGGGACACCCGCGACAAACCAAAATGCCCACAAATAGCCGCAAGGTCGTCTACCTCATAACCTGAAGCAACCTGAGCCGCATCCGTCACCGGATCAGACTGCCCACGCCCGCGCGCATCGTAGAAGATCAACGTGCGGCCCGCTGCCAGGGCCTCGAACTCCACCGCCAACCAGGCCGCCGCCGGAATCACCACAGGCTCTGGCCCTGAGCCGATGATACGGTAATAAAGTCGCAGCCCGTCGGCTGTAGTGATAAAGCCTTCCATCATCACCGCCTTTCAGCCCGCCGCGATGCCGTACCCTTGCGGGTTCTCGGCCCCGGCCATCGCGGCGCGGAAATCGGTCAGGGCCGTGTCGTAGGCCAGGCCGTCGAAGCCGTCCCAGCTCCCGGCGCGCGGCAGGGTGATGGCGAGGGTGTGCAGCGCCATCCGCGCCTGCATCCGCCCCCGCAGCGCGGCATCGTCGGTCATGCCGACCAGGGCCAGGAAACGCGGGCGCAACGCGGGAGAGAAATACCACCACAGGAGCGCCCCCAGGTCGGTGGCGGGGTCTTCGAGCGACATCGCTTCCAGGTCAAGCAGGTAGAGATGGCCGTCGGTGGTCAGCAGCCAGTTGGCGTTGCAGATGTCGTTGTGCGCCGGGACCAGCCCGCCCCCGGTGAAGGCGGCCATCTGCTCCGACAGCCGCGCCAGGCTCGCATCCACAAAGGCCACCGTTGCCATCGGCACCTGGGCCTGCCACGTTTCCCAGCGCAGCCGCACCTGGTGCAACGCGGCCAGGGCCACGTCGGCGTACTGCTCGGAGGGAGCGGCAGGCAAGACCGAGCGCACCCCCGCATCCTGTTGCAGCCCGCGCATCACCCCGGCCACCACCGGCAATATGGTCTGGAAATCGCCGGGCCGGGGGGCACGCCCGGCCAGCCAGGGTTGGACCAGGATCGGGGTGCCGTCGGGCAAGGCCCCGGCAGCCCACACCGGGGGGGTCAGCCCGGCAGCGGCCAGCGCCGCCACCCGTTCGCTGTCGGCCCCCAACTTGATAAAGCAGCGCCGGTCGCCGCTCACCGCAAAGTAGGTCTCATGCCCGGTGCCGCGTGGCTGGGCAAAAACCCATTCGCGCGTATGGAAGGCTTTTTGCAAGAAGGCATGGACTTCTGGCTGGTGGCGCTGGCGGTGGTGATGCTGCATAGATTCGTTTGCCTCGTTCGCTTTACTGGCTTATGGTTGGTTCGGAGACTTGATCACGGTGAGGCGGGTGATCCGCGTGGATGAATCACTATCGGTATATTGTCCGAGTGCCACTGTATGGATAAAGGGTAGCCGCGATCGCGGTCATAATCTATCTTCGGCTCTACGTAGCTACCCGTCAATACACCCAGCCAATCTCGATTTATATAGTGATCTATACTGTTAAACTGCCCTTCAACGGTGAGGAAGTTCCAGCGTTCACCAAGTTGTTCAGATAAGTTATCTGTAGATGTGATTTTCCCATCTCGAACATGTAAAACGTACCCAATAGCTGTAGTTTTGTCGTCACGTATATAGAAAGTTGGACGTGGGAGTTGCGGCCACGAAGACTGATATTCCACTATCATCTCGTACTCATGAATACCCTGCATCCGCCAGGTGAGTAAGGCCCGATAGTAGGCCAACCGATCCAGGTTCAGCAGCGTCAGAAGCGCGCAAAGTACCAGCACACCCGGCAAGATCTTCTGCTTCATACGTTGACCCTTCACGACAAAGAATCACCGAGTCGCATATGGAAGGATGAACCTTACCATAACCAGTATACCATGCCCTGCCAACCTTCACTTCGGCTCTTCTGGCTGGTGCAACATCGTTAAACGGTGGGAAGGTGTCGCCGTAGGGGCGTGGGGGGGGGGCCCGCCCGGGCGGGGGCGCCCCCCCCCACGCTCGCACACCCACCCCCCCCCCCCCCCCGCCCCCCCCCCCCCCCC
>JBBSEL010000388.1:0-4869 GCA_038239755.1 Chloroflexia bacterium
CCTCCGGGGCTTAACCTTTATGTGGGAACCCTTTCCACACGGCTTGCGCCATGGGCTACCGTCTGTCGCCCCTCCGGGGCTGGCATGGGTTGGCCCGTGGGCTACGTTCGGTCGCCCCTTTGGGGTTGGTACGGTTAGCGGACGGCTAACGGCTGGGCGAAGCGGGGCGACGGGGCGGGTTGGGCGGCGAATTGAGCGCGGGGGAGGGTCAGGCGGTAGACGGGGACCGGCTCGGCCAGGCCGCGCAGGCGGGCGGTGGAGCTGATCAACTCGCCGCCGTCGGCGGTGAGCTGGGTGATCAGCCCTGCCGCGTCGGGGTCCTGGCGCACTGCGTCGGTCAGGATCACGTCGCTGCCTGTTGCCAGCCCCTCGACCCGCGCCGCGATGTTCACCGCCGAGCCGAAGTAGTCGGGCCGCCCGTTCATGGTCACGGCGATGCATGGCCCGGCGTGGAGGCCCACCTTGAGCAGCAACGCCTCGTCGCCGTCCAGGCTGTTGCGGCGGTTGAAGGTGGTGAGCCCGCGCTGCATCGCCAGGGCGGCGCGCAGGGCGTTGGCCGGGGCGACAAACGAGGCCATCACGCTATCCCCGATGGTCTTGACCACCGCGCCGCGCTCGGCCCCCACCGCCGCGAACAGCACGTCAAAATGCTCGCGCACCAGCCGGTAGGCGCGGGGATCGCCCTTCTGGGCGTAAAGGGCGGTGGAGCCGCGCAGATCAGTGAAGAGGATAGTGATCCGGCTCACCCGCAAGCTCTCGTGCGCGGGCACCACCTGCTGGGTCAGCAAGTCGCGGAACGCCTGCACGTTGAGCAAGTCCAGCCCGCTGACCCGGCTGGCATCGGGGCGGAAGGTGGGGGGCGGCTGGCGGCGCAAGCGGCCCTGCCCATAGCGCGGGTTCAGGCTGAAGCGCACGGCGATTTCGTCGTCGGCATGGATATCGAACGCGGTCTGACAATGCGGGCAGGTGGTCGCTTGCACGGCCTGTTGCAAGCTGTCCCAGGTGGCCCCGTTGCCTTTGCACGCCGGGCAGTACACATCCCAGTGCAGATCGAGCAGCCCCTCGTGGACGGCGGTCGCCAGCAATTCCAGGGTGGTTTGCTCATCCAGGCCGAGGCTGATCATCAGCTCTTCGGCGCGGATGCCGCTCAGGTCGGCGGGTGGGGTGGTGGTGAGATAGGTTTGCAGGTGCGCTATAGTGTCGGCGGGGAAGGGGTAGCGGGCAAGCGCGGCGAGGGCCGTGTCCAGGGAGGCCTGGCGGCCAAACAACCGATCCAACATGAGGGGAACAACCTTTCCATGTCCAACAGCGCACGCCGCGACCCTGCCACACGAAAGGGTCACCGGTCTTGATGCACCGCGATATTACACGTTCTCTACTTAAGTACGAATACGGAGGGCGGTTGGTTCTCTGGATCGCGGCGCGGCCCGGCCACGCCGCGATCCGCGACCGGGCGGGCATCCTGCGCGGCCTGGTATCGAGGGCGCTCAGCATCCCGCCGGGCACCGCTGTGCCTGGCCGGGGCCACCCCACTGTACGGGAGGTTTAGGAGGACGTGGGGCGGGTCCGCTGGCGGCGCGGGCGGGCCGCAGTGGCGGTCTCGCTGGCCCCGTTGGTGGCGGGGGCCGCTGCGGCAGCGCGGGTGCGCCGCCGAGGGGCGGGGGCCGCTTCCACCGGGGCCGCCGCTTCCGGCGCGCTGCTGCCCAGTTGCCGTTTGAGGGCCGCGCTGCTGACAAAGCCGGGGCGAAGCGCGGCGGGGATATCCACCGGGCGGTTGGTCTGCGGGTTGACCCAGGTGCGGGCTTTATAGGGGCGCAGGGCAAAAGTGCCGAACCCGCTCAATACTACGCGGTCTCCGTCCTGCAACCGATCGATGACGTGGTCTAACATCGAGTCCACTACGCGCTTGACTGTGCTGTAGGGGATGCCAGTGTCGGCTGCGACACTGCGCAGCAATGCACTCTTCTTCATATGTATCCCTCTCCCCACTATGCCCTGACTAGAAGCGCACCTCATGACCGGGCAACAAGGACACAACGGAGGGGATCGGTGCTATCCCGGCTACTATCAGTATAGAGTTTTTTAGGCCTGCTGTCAACAGCTTTGACAAAATAAGGGACCAGGAATAAGGAAAGAGAAGTTTTCTCTCTCCTACTTATTCCTGATTCTTATTCTTTCGCGCTTATTTCTGCTCTCTGCGCGGGTTCGGCAGGGTCGCCGTAGGGGCCGCGCATGGCGGGGGGGAGTTGGGCGGCGAGGTGGCGCATGGTGGTGTCGGCCCAGGCGCGGTCACGTTCTTCGCGGGAAAGCTGGCGCAGGGGATCGAGGCGAAAGAGGGGGCCATAGCTTACGGTATGGACGTTGTCCGGTTCGCTGACCCCGCAGGGCAGGAGCGGCACGCCCGCCGTCGCGAGCAGGCCGAGCATGGTGCCGACCCCCGGCCAGGGCACCAGCAGTTGGGGGGCGTTGCGCCCGCCTTCGGGGGCGAGGGCGACGGGTTGGGCGCGGCCTTCCTGGCCGGAGGCACGCCCGGTGGCCCGGCGCAAGATTTCGTGCAGCGATGCCGCCCGCCCGCCTACATCGCCGGTGATCGGGCTGTGCGGCACCAGATTATAGACCCGTTCCAGGCGGCTGAACACCCAGTAGGTCCAGGGATCGTGGACGCGCTGGCCGTCTACCTCGCGGGGCCACTGGTTCTGGGTCAGCCAGGCCACTTCCCGTTCGCGCTCGGTCAGGGCCGGGTCACGCTGGCTGGTGATGCCGTGCGACACCGCCAGCACCGTCCAGGTGACGTGGTGGGTCGGGTTCGAGTAATGATTGATCACCACGCAGACCGGCCCCCGCGCCGGGATGTGTTCCAGCCCCTCATAATGGGTGTGCAGCAGCCGTTCGTGCAGCCGCCGCCCATCGTCGGATAGCCGCCGCCGCCCGTTGAACAGGATCGCGGTGCCCAGCCCCCAGACAAACCAGGGCTGGGTGAAATAGTGCCAGTTTTTGACCTTCGACACGGAGCCTCCGGGCGGGAAACGTGAAACGTGAAACGTGAAACGTGATGCGTGAGATTATAGCATCTTCGCGGCGGCGGTGACAATGTGGGGAGGAAAGCGGATGGTTACCCAGACCCGGCGAATCGTGGCGCGTCAATTGCTGTAGTTCCTTACTGTCGTTGGTTACTAACCACTAATCACTAACCACCAACCACTCGTTTGTGTAATTTGGCACAATCGGGTATAATAGGCGCAATTCGTGGTGGAGGAGGGGTAGGATGGAAACGGAAGATGGCGAACAACCAATTGGGCTAATTGTGGGGTTGGGGGCGTTCCTGACGATGTTGCTGCTGGTGATTGTGGTGAGCATCCTCTGGTGGGTGTTTACCGGCAACCTGCCCACCTTTGGCATCCTGGGCTAGGGGCCGCCGCAGCCGAACCGCTTGCGTAGTGCGTATTGCCGCCCGCTGGGGCGCGATGCGGGCTACGCATTGTTTTTATTTGTGCGGGGCCGGGGGCGGTGGTCCCCTGGAGGCTGGGTGATGCCGGAGCGCCTGCACGAGCCCCCGATCACGTTCCTGCCCTGGACCGCCTGGTCGGCCCATACGACGCTGCCCAACATCCACCTGCCGGGCATCTACCTCCTGGCGCTGTTCGATTCGGAGCCACCCCGGCGGGTCGATCCGCTGGACGAAGCGATCCTCTACATCGGCGAGGTCAGCGACAACGGGTTGCTGCGCCGCCTCTACCAGTTCGGGCATTCGGCCTTTGATGACAAGCCGGGCCACACCGGGGGCTTGCTCTACCGCGAGTCTATTGGGGACGAGGGCGAGTCGCTCTATGTGGCCGCCTGCCCGGTGCAACACCTCTCCCGCGACCTGCGCCCGCTGTTCATCCGCTATGTGGCGCACAAGCTCCTCTGGGAGTGGGCACGCACCTGGGGCGCGGCCCCACTGTGCAACCGCAAGTAACCCATCGGTTTCCGCTTCCGTGTATTGGGTGACAATATAGATCGGGGAGCCGTGGGTTTTCACCACGAAGGGCACGAAGGACACGAAGCGTTTTTCGTGCGTTTCGTGCTGTTTGTGGTGCATTTATGGTATAATTATCTGTTAGATTATGTGTGCCGCGTGGCGTGGGTGTTGGGTGAAAAGGAGCCAGGGATGATGCAAAGTATGCCGGAGCCGGTTGCCCGGCTGGTCGAAGAGTTTAGCCGGTTGCCCGGGATCGGGCCGAAGAGCGCGTCGCGGCTGACGTTTTATTTGTTGCGCCACAGCCGCGAACAGGCCGAGGCGCTGGCGAACGCGATTGTGGACTTGAAGGAGCGGATCATCCTCTGTTCGGTCTGCTTCAACGTGACCGAGCATGATCCCTGCCCGATCTGCACCAACCCGAACCGCGACCGGCAGAAGGTGTGTGTGGTCGAGGAGCCGTTGGACGTGCTGGCGCTGGAGCGCACCGGCATCTTCAAGGGCCTCTACCATGTGCTGCACGGGGCGATCAACCCCATCGAGGGGGTTAGCCCCGATAAGCTGAAGATCGCGGAACTGGCCCGCCGGGTGAAGCTGGGCGATATTGACGAGGTAATCCTGGCGACCAACCCCAACATGGAAGGGGAGAACACCGCCATGTACCTCCACCGCCAGTTGACCCCCATGGGCGTGCGGGTGACCCGCCTGGCGCGGGGCCTGCCCATGGGCGGCGACCTGGAATATGCCGACGAAGTGACCCTGGCCCGCGCCATCGAAGGCCGCCGGGACATGTGACGAGGGCCGGGGATAGGGGATAGGGGTTGGGGGTTTGTTGGGGGTATTTTAACAAACCCCCAACCCCATCCCCCATACCCCCCCCCCGGGCCAATGTCCGCGGGGCGGGGGATGCG
>JBBSEL010000389.1:0-4863 GCA_038239755.1 Chloroflexia bacterium
GCCCGGTCCGACATGACCCACATGAGCATGTGCATCGTTTCGGGCACCAGCGAGACAAAGTCGTAGAAGCTGTCGTGCGCCGAGGCGGCCTGGGGCATCTCGTTGTGCGGTTCAGGCTTGACCGCATGGATGAAGTCGGGGAACTTGATCCCGTCTTGAATGAAGAAGACGGGGATGTTGTTGCCGACGAGGTCGAAGTTGCCCTCGTCGGTGTAGAACTTCGTGGCAAAGCCGCGCACATCGCGGGCGGTGTCTGCCGACCCGCGCGATCCGGCGACGGTGGAGAAGCGCACAAAGACCGGGGTGCGCCGCGCCGGGTCCTGAAGGAAGCGGGCGCTGGTCAGGTCAGCCAGCGATTCGTAGACCTGGAAATAGCCGTGGGCACCCGCCCCGCGCGCGTGGACGACCCGTTCGGGGATGCGCTCATGGTCAAAGCGGGTCAGCTTTTCGCGCAGGTGGAAATCTTCGAGCAGGGTCGGGCCGCGCCCCCCACCCCGCAGCGAGTTGTCGGTGTCGCTGAGCCGGACCCCGTGGTCGGTGGTCAGATATTGCTGCGTGGGGTCTTCAGTGAACGTTTCAAGCTGCTGATCTTTGCTGGTTTTGTCAACGTTGTGATGATCGTCCATGATGTCTCCTGGTAAGGGTGAAACAAAACGGGGTCCTCTCGTGGGTCGCTTGCTGCGCGGTCGCCCCAGGCATGATAGCAAAAATCATACCGCTTCCGGCAGCCTCCCTCCGGATGAAGCCGTTTCCGGCAGCAGCTCAGCGATCTACGCTGCGGGATATGTATCATCAGGGGAAGAACCCTACCCTTATCATACCTCTTGCCAGGGCTAATGCCATCTCCTGGGTAGGGGCCGACCGATGGGTCGGCCCTGGTTGGGAGTCCGATCTGTTCACGTCCCGATGATGGCTCGGCGCAGAGATCGGGGACACCCCACCAGGCGCACACATCGGTGCGCCGCTAAGCCAACCACCTCCGACTGGGGAGAATGTACCGACTCTGCACCCGCCGGGCGGCCCGCTTGATATTCCCATCGGCCTATAGTATGATGAACCCGATGATGCCAGGCAGATGATCCCACCTGCACTCATATTCCTGTGGATCGCGCCCCTGGACGGGTGCGCCACCGATGGGTTTCTTGCGCAGCGAACGGCCCATATGCCATGCTTGACTGGGTGAATCTGCCCTATACTCTCGCGCTGATTGTGTCCGGGTCCATCGCGCTGGCGTTTGGCAGCTATGCGGCCCGCCGCCGCCAGTTGCCCGGCGCGTGGGCGTTTACCTGGTTTTGCCTGGCCGGGGCCGAGTGGGCGTTCGCCAACGCGCTCTATGTCGGCACCGCCGATCCCAATCTGAAGATTATCTGGTCCAAGATCGAGTACATCGGCATCGTCTCCGGTCCCCTCTTCTGGCTATCCTTCGCTCTCCACTACACCCGGCGCGACCACCTGCTCACCCGGCAGATCTGGGCCATGCTCAGCGTCGTCCCGCTGATCACGCTGCTGCTGGTGTTCACCAACGAGGTCCATGGGCTGATCTGGCGGGCGATCATCCCGGAGGGGTCGGGCGATGCGCTCATCCTGCGCTTTGAATATGGCGCCTGGTTCTGGGTGCATACCACGACCTCCTACCTGTGGGTGCTGATCGGGAGCCTCTTGCTGGTCAACGGGCTGACCGAGGTGCGGCAGTTCTACCTGCAACAGCGGGTGGCGCTGATCGTGGGCATCGTCATGCCCTGGATTGGCAACATCCTCTATGTCGCCAAAATCAGCCCGATACCCGGCCTTGATCTGACCCCGTTCGCCGCTACGCTGGGGGTGGCGGCGGTGGCGCGGGCGGTGTTCACCTTCCGGCTGCTCGACCTGGCCCCGATGGCCCGCCGGGCGATGCTGGGCAGTATGCACGACGCGGTGATCGCCCTCGACACGCAGAACCGGATCGTGGATCTCAACCAGGCCGCCGCCAGCCTGATCGGGGTGGTGCCCCCGCGGGCGTTGGGCCAACCGGTGGGGCAGGTGTTCCGCAACCAGCCGGACCTGAGCGAACGGCTGCGCGAGGGGAGCGCCGGAACGGGCGAAATCATCCGGGGCAGCGGGGCAGAGACCCGCTACTATGAGTGGCAGGTGGCCCCGCTCCGTGATGAAGCCGGGCAGAACCTGGGCCGCCTGATCACCCTGCACGACATCACCGAGCGCAAACGAGCGCAGGAGGAGATCCAGACACTCAACGCGGGGCTGGAGGCGCGGGTAGTGGCCCGCACCACCGAACTGGCCGCCGCGAACCAGGCGAAAGACGCGACCCTGCGCCGCGAACAGGCCGCCCGCGCCGAGGCCGAGGCCGCGCACATGGAGGCGGAAGCCGCCCGGTGGGATCTGGCCTTCCTGGCCGAGGCCAGCCGCATCCTGGTCGGCTCGCTCGAAGAGGCGATGACGCTGGCGGCGGTGACCCAGCATATCGTCCCCTACCTGGCCGACGGCTGCGTGATCGATGTGGTGGACGAGATGGGCCGGTTCCAGCGCCGCGCCACCCGGCATGTGGACCCCGGCAAAGATACGCTGATCGTCGACCTCGAACAGCAGTACCCGCCCGCGCCCCAGGCGCGCTACGGCTACCCGCACGTCGCGCAGAGCCGGGAAGTGGCGTTCTACCCCCAGGTGAAGGATGCCGATCTGGTCGTGCTGGCCCAATCCCCCGACCACCTGGCCCTCTTGCGCGCGCTAGAGATCCACTCCTACATGTGCTTGCCGCTGGTGGGGCGCGAGCGAACCCTGGGCACGATCACCCTGCTGCGGCGCGCGCCCAGCCCCAACTATACCCCCGCGACCCTGGCCCTGGCGCAGGCGCTCGCCGGGCGGATCGCCCTAACGCTGGATAATATCCAGTTGTACCGCGCCGCCCGGCAGGCGATCCAGATCCGGGACGAGTTCCTGTCGGTCGCCTCGCACGAGATGAAAACCCCGCTCACCTCGCTCCTGCTGGCAGTCCATTCGCTCTTGCGGATCACCCGCCAGGAGACGTTACCCGCCCCCGACTACCTGACCCGGCGATTAACCACGGTGGAAGCGCAGAGCAAGCGGCTGGCCCGGCTGATGGATGACCTGCTGGATATCTCGCGCATCGAGGCAGGACGGTTGCAGTTGGAGCCGCAGCCGATGGACCTGGCCGCGCTGGCCGGGCAGGTGGTGGGCCAGTTCGAGGAAGAACTGATCCAGGCGGGGTGCCCGCTGACCCTGGAGGCGGCAGCCCCGGTTTGGGGGCACTGGGACCCGGCCCGGCTGGAGCAGGTGATCACCAATCTGCTGACCAACGCGATGAAATACGGCCAGGGGCACCCCATCCACATCACAGTGACCCGCAACGGATCGCAGGCGCGGTTGCGGGTCCACGACGAGGGGATCGGCATCGCCCCCGATCATCTGGAGCGCATCTTTGGCCGGTTCGAGCGCGCGGTAGCCCCCGGCAAGTACGGCGGCATCGGCCTGGGCCTCTACATCACTCGCCAGATTATCGAAGCCCACGGCGGCACCATCGGCGTGATCAGCGCGCCGGGCCAGGGAGCTACCTTCACAGTCATGCTGCCGCTGGCCGCCGCGCCCCCCACCCTTCCGGCGAAAAGCGAGGGGGCTGCCGATCACAAATCTTGACAGGCGGATCGGGGTCGGATAAGATAAGGCGACGACGCAGGCAGGATATAGGGGGGATCTGCGACCGGCCACCGGCACCCCGGCGGCGGTGATCCCCGCGTGAGGAGGCAGCCGCCGATGGCGGAGGAAACCGAACCAGCCGCCCTGGTGCTGGTGCGCACACAGACCGTGGATTTCTATGGCGACACCCTGCCCGCCGCGCAAACCGCCGATGAAGCCATCTGGGTGCCGGTGCGCCCCATCTGCGAGGCGCTGGGCCTGGGCTGGGGCAGCCAGTACAACCGGCTCCTGCGCGACCCACTGCTGGCCGAGGCGCTAGGTGTCTTCGTTATGAAGACACCCGGCGGGGATCAGCGAATGCTGGCCTTGCCGCTCAAGCTGCTGCCCGGCTGGCTGTTTGGCATCCAGGCGAGCCGGGTCAAGCCGGAACTGCGCGACAAGATCCTGCGTTACCAGCGCGATTGCTACGAAGTGCTGTGGAACGCTTTCAAAGCTGAGATCATGCCCACCCCGCCCGCCCCGCTGATGGAGCTATCGGGGGCCGCCCTCGCCCTGGAGATCGGGGAGGCGATCACGACCCTGGCCCGCCAGCAACTCGACCTGGAGGGGCGCTTCACTACAATGGCCGACTATACGCGGGGCTTCATCCAGCAGACCCGCAGCCAACTGGCCGCCCACGACCAACGCCTGCAAGCCCTGGAACTGCGGCTGGACCCGGTGGCCGGGATTACCGAGGAGCAGGCGGAGGAACTGGCCCTGGTGGTCAAGAACGTCGGGCAGCGCCTGGCCGCCCAGGGCGAACGCAGCGGCTATGCGCGGGTCTATTCGGAGTTATACCGGCGTTACCGGATCAGCTCCTACAAGAACCTGCCGCGTGCCCGCTACGACGAAGTGCTGGCCTGGTTGCACGGCTGGTTTGACGAGCTAGCCGATACCCCGCCCGCGTAATCCGGCGCAACTCCCCTACCCTCCCCCACCCTACACCGCACCGCAACCCGGCACGCCCGGCAGATCAAATGCCCCCACACGCGCCGCCAGCGCGTACAGCACCTCGTCCAGCCTCCGTCGCCGTCCGGTGGCCCCCTCCCGGTGGAGCGCCGCCACGAACGCGCCTTCGCTCCACCCGCTCTGCTGCCACAAGGCCAGCGCGCGCGGCACAGCCCCCGGCCCTGCCAACGGATCGTGCAGCGTCCCCGCCAGGTCCAACACCGCCCC